>JAIEQQ010000668.1 GCA_019747615.1 Phycisphaerales bacterium | reverse complement strand
CGCCAACACCGCCAACAACGTGCCGTGGTCCGGCCTCACCGGTCTGGCGGGGGTTCCGACCGGCCAGCCGTTTTACTTCGGCGCCGTCAATGAGAACACCGACACGGTCTCGTTCACGCGAACGAACTTTGCCGCGAACCAGACGGTGCTGACGCTCGAACTTGGTAACGACCCCGGCGTGGGCGGGAACGATGCGTTCCTAATCACCGCCAATAACCAGACACTCTTTCAGTTCAACACCCAGAGCGGCGGCCAGGCAATCAAGACCGGTGGCGGCATGTGGTCGTCCTTCAGCGATGAGCGGCTCAAGCACGACATCAAGCCGATGGCGGGCACTCTCGACCGACTCTTGCAGCTCCGTGGATATAGCTTCGAGTACAACGCCGACGCCGTGGCAAGCAACATGGGGCTGCCGGGGACGCAGCTCGGGTTGATTGCGCAGGAGGTCGAGCGCGTCTTCCCGGACTGGGTGCAGAAGAATGCCAACGGGTATCGCTATGTGACGGAGCGCTCGACGACGGCGTTGATGGTCGAGGCCCTGCGTGATTTGCGCGCGGAGAAGGACCGGCAGATCGACGCGCTCAAGGCCGACGCGGCACGGCGCGACGCCGAGAACGCCGAGCTCAAGGCCCGCCTCGCGGCGATCGAGGCCGCGTTGCTGAAGATGAACAAGTAGAGCAACGCACGGCGGAGCGTGCGGCTGCGTCGCAGCGCCGGCAATGCGCCGAGGGCGTGCCTGGCGAGCCGCGCGGCGCATGGCTCGTTGGCTGTGCGCGATGCCCTGGCGGCTGTTCACGGCTTGCGTTGCAGAGCTTCGGCGATGGTGTCAAGCTGGGCCGAGATCTTGGTAAGGATCGCCAGGTGCGCGTCGTGGCTCGGCGCGGCGCTGGCGGTGGATGCGGCGGACCCCGTCGCAGAACCCGCGTCGTGACCCGCGGCGGCCAGCACGCCCACGCTCGGCGAGACCAGCGGCGCGCGGTGCTGCTGGCGCAGGGCCTCGCGGTTCTCCAGGATGCGGTTGCGGAAGTCGTGCGCGTCGATGATGCCGGTCAGGTGCATGTCGTGGGCCTGCCCGGCGCTGTGCCCGGCGGTCTCGAACTTCAGCGTTGCGAGGTTGAACTTGCGAAGCAGCGGCCCCTCGATGAACGTGACATCCTGGATGTTCTCCAGCGGGATGGTCTTCTCGACCTGAATGAAGATGCCCTTGCGGAAGCGCAGGGCTTTGGAGTCCAGCGTGCAGGAGAGCTTGTCAAAGTAATGCCGCGCCCACCACGCGCCGACGCCGCAGAACCAGATGATCGCCAGGGGGATGCCGACGATCGACGCGGCCATGGTGAAGCCGATGGTGATGACCAGGTACGGGCGGTAGAGCGGGTTGAACTTGGCGGTGAGGGTGGCGTCGGGCTGATCGGTGCGGGTGGCCATGGTCCGGTCAGTGTACCGGCGGGGGCCAGCGCGCGGCGCGGGCGGCCGGGACGCTTCAGCCCGCGCGATTGGCCGTGAGGTTGACTTCGACTCGCCAGGCGCGGGCGCCGGCGATCAGCGCGCCGGCCGCGAGCACGCCCGCGGTGATCAGCGCGGCGGTGCCGGTGTGGATCGCCAGCAGGTTCAGCCTGATGGTCGTGGCGATGACCACGGCGCCGACGCCGATCAGCCAGCGGCCCGCGACGCGGTTGGTGATATCCCACACCCGCTCGCTGGCCAGCGATCCGCTGGTGCGGTAGCCGTACCACTGATTCCGCCGCGTGCGGCCGAGTGCCATCGGCACGGCGCCGACGATCAGGATGAGACCGGCGACGATCATGACGACTGTGAGGAGTGTGTCCATAGTGAATCTCTAGATGCGCGGCGGGGCGGCTTCCGTCGGAGGCGGCTTGAGGATTGGGGCGTGAGGCGTGAGCGGAGAGAAATGGCAAACTTGCAGATGGCAAATCAGCAAATCGGAGACAGGGGGGGCGGGGTGATTGGCGGCCCGCACGCAGCCTCTCCGCTCCCCTCCGCGTCCTCCGCGATCGTGGCTGTCGCATGTCCCGGGGCCGTTGCGAGCCGCTTGCACCGGGTCCGCGTGCTCGCGCACGCGGCTCTGACAGACACTCGGCCCTCGGCCCTCATCCCTCGGCCCTTCCCGACGCGTTAGCCCCCCGCGCTGCCTTCGCCCCCCGGCAGCGTCATCGACCAAGGGTTGAGGTAGCTGTCGATGGCTTCTCGCGTGATCACCTGGCCCTTGTTGTCCTTCTGGCCCACCACGGTTTCGTAGGCGAGCTGGCGGACGGTCTTGCCTTGCTTGAAGGCGTCCTTGGCCAGCGCGGCCGACGCGTCGTAGCCGATGACCGGCACGAGGCTGGTACACATCGCCAGCGAGCCTTCGATGAGGGACTTGCAGCGGGCCTCGTCGGGCTGGAGGTTTTCCAGCAGGTTGAGGCGGAAGGTGTCGCAGCCCTTGGCCAGCAGGTGGATGGATTCCAGCAGGTTGTCGGCGATCAGCGGCATGGCGACGTTGAGGTCCAGCGTGGAGTTCAGGCCGCCGAGGTTGGCGTACGTGATCGCGGCGTCGTTGCCGATGACCTGGCCGCAGACCATGATGAGGGCCTCGGCGATGACGGGGTTCACCTTGCCGGGCATGATCGACGAGCCGGGCTGAACGGCGGGGATGACCAGCTCGCCGATGCCGCAGCGCGGGCCCATGCCCATGAGGCGGATGTCCGCGGCGATCTTGGTGAGGCTGGTGGCGATGGTCTTGAGCTGGCCGCTGGCCTCGACGCAGGCGTCCTTGGCGTGCTGGGCCTCGAAGTGGTTGAAGGCGGGGGCGAACTTGAGCTTGGTCGTGCGCGTCAGCTCCTCGCAGACCATGCGGTCAAAGTCCTCGTGGGCGTTAATGCCGGTGCCCACGGCGGTGCCGCCGATGGGGAGTTCGAGCAGGGCGGCCGCGGCGTCGGCGAGGCGGCGCTGGGCGTGCTTCATCTGCGCGGCGTAGCCGGAGAACTCCTGCCCGAGGCGGATGGGCGTGGCGTCTTGCAGGTGGGTGCGGCCGATCTTGACGATCTTGTCCCTCGCCTTGGCCTGCTTGAGGAGCTTGGTCTGCATCTCGGCGATGGCCGGGACGAGTTGTTGCGTGATGGCCAGCGTCGCGGCGATGTGGATCGCGGTGGGGAAGGTGTCGTTACTGGACTGGCCCATGTTGACGTGGTCGTTCGGATGCACGCCGCCGGCCTTGAGGTACTCGGCGTTCTTGGAGGAGCCGATGGGTGCGCCGCGCGAGAGGCAGATGAGGTTGGCGATGACCTCGTTGACGTTCATGTTGGTGGACGTGCCGCTGCCGGTCTGGAAGACATCGATCGGGAAGTGCGTCTGCCAGGTGGGCTGGTTGTGAGCGTCTGGCAGGCCGGCGGAGATCTGCTTGCAGGCAAGCGCGATGGCGTCGCAGCGTTTCTTGTCCAGGCGCTTGAGCTTGAAGTTGACGGTGGCGCACGCGGCCTTGAGCGTGGCGTACGCGCTGATGATGTCAAAGGGGATCGGCCGCCCGGAGATCGGGAAGTTGAGCACGGCCCGCTGCGTGCTGGCGCCGTAGAGACACTCCGCCGGGACGGTCATCTCGCCCATGGTGTCCTTCTCGACGCGGGTGGCGATGGTGGGGGCGGGGGCGGTGGGGGCGGCGGCGAGGGTCAAGGTGGATCGCTTGGCCATGGGGGTGGACTCCGGGTGCGGAGGGTGTTGACGATGATCGATACGCTCGGCCGCGTGCGGCCGCATGGGAGCGGGGTTGCGGCCAGAGGGTAGCAATGGGGGATGGGCAGGCGTGGGGGCAACGTGAACGTGAACGTGAAGCGGAACGTGAACATGAAAAGGAAGATGCGCGATGGTGTCGCGGGTCACTCTGCCACTCCGCCACTCCGCCACTTTGCCACTTTCCCACCCGCCTATCTTCGCCCATGCACACGCCGTCGCGAACGCTGCCTTCTCCGTCGATGTTGAGCGCGCACTGGGCGCATGATCCGGGCGTGTGCTTTTTGAATCATGGGTCGTTTGGGAGCACGCCGCGGGCGATCTTGGCGTTGCAGCGGGAACTGCAGGATCGCGCCGAGAGCGAGCCGGTGCGGTGGTTCATGGAGGAGCTGGAGCCGCGCTTGGACGCGGCGCGCGTTGCGATGGCGGCATTTGTCGGCTGCGATGCGGAGGACTTCGCGTTTGTGCCCAACGCGACGACGGGCGTGAACACGGTGCTGAACGCGATCGGCCTGCGGGCGGGGGACGAGGTGGTGGTGACGAACCACGAGTACAACGCGTGCGTGAACGCGTGCGTGGTGATGTGCCAGCGCGCTGGGGCCAAGGTCGTGTCGGTGGATGTGCCGTTTCCCGCCGCGGGCGATGACCAGATGGAGGCGGCGATCCTCGCGGCGGTGACCGGGCGAACGCGGCTGGTGCTGCTCTCGCACATCACCTCGCCTACGGGCCTGATCCTGCCGGTGAAGCGCATCGTCGACGCGCTGAACGCCCGCGGCGTGGACACGCTGGTGGATGGCGCGCACGCACCGGCGTTTGTGGACCTGGATGTGCGATCGATCGGGTGCGCGTACTACACGGGGAACTTTCACAAGTGGCTGTGTGCGCCCAAGGGCTCGGCGTTTTTGTTTGTGCGGCGCGACAGGCAGGAGGGCGGTGGGGGTGGGTTCAATCCGTTGGTGGTGAGCCACGGGTACAACTCCACGCGCACTGATCGCTCGCGGTTTCGGTTGCAGTTTGACTACGCGGGCACGACGGACATGACCGCATATCTCGCGACGCCGGCGTGCGCGGAGCTCTTGGCGTCGATGGTGCCGGAGAAGACGATCGCGGGCGTGATCAAGCGTAATGGCGAGCTGTGTCGGCGCGCCGGTCAACACCTGCGCGACGCGCTGGGCGTCAAGCCCGCGGCACCGGACGCGATGCTCGGTGCCCTGTGCGCGATCCCGCTTCCAGCGCATCCCAAAGACATCCAAGACCGGCTGAACCAGCGCCCGACGAAGTATGCCGACGCCCTGCAGGACCAGCTCATCGCCAGATACGGCATCCAGGTGCCGGTCTTCCGCGCGCCGGGCATGAACGGGCCCGACGGCCAGCCGCTGCGGATCCTGCGTATCGCGACCATGCTGTACAACTCGATCGAGCAGTACGAGTATCTGGGGCGGGCGGTGGTGGAGGAGTTGGAGAGGGAGCGGTCGGCTTAAAAGTGGCAAAGTGGCAAAGTGGCAAGGTGGCAAAGTGGCAAGGTGGCAGAGTGGCAGGGTGGATGAGTCGAGGCAGCAACGCTCAAAACAGCAAAGCAGCAAAGCAGCAAAGCTCAAACTGAATCAGGGCGGTGTGCGGGCCGGCGGGTCGCTGGCGCGTCACGGGCAATGTGGAGGTTGGGCATGGGGGTGGTCGATACTGTTGCCTATGGCGGTGCATGGGCGGGTCATGATGATTGCGTTGATCGCAGCGAGCCCGTGGGCTTGGGCGGTGTCGCCCGCGACGGGTGCGGCTTCGGTCGCCTCGCTAGCGCCGAAGGCTCCGGCGTCCGGGCCTGCCACTGCGCCGGCGCCAGCACCGGCACCCTCAGCTCCAGCCGCGACGGCATCAAGGGCTCCGACGGCGACGCCGAGCACTAAGGCGCCCGCCGAGACCACGCGGGCCGATCGCCTCGCCAGCGCCCGCCGGCAAACTCTGCTCGCCCGCGCGGGGTTCTCGCCGGGCCTGATTGACGGCAAGGCGGGGCGCAAGACGAAGCTCGCAATCGAGCGATATCAAGAGGCCAAGTCGCTGCCGATCACCGGCGTGATCGATGACGCGACGCTCGCGTCGCTGCGCGCTTCGGACAAGCTGGTGGCGGGCGAGACGTGGACACGCACGTACACGATCACCGAGAGCGACAGCTCGCTGATCACCGGCGCGATCCCGACGGACTGGAACGAGCGGGCCGAGCTTCCACTCTCGGGCTATGAGCACATGCACGAGCTGCTGGCCGAGCGCGGCTGGTGCTCGCTGGAGCTCGTTGAGATCCTCAATCCCGGCGTCTCGTTGAGCGAGCTGAGCACGGGGGATTCGGTGGTGCTGCCGGATGTGTCCGGAGCGCCGCAGCCGCGGCTGTCGCGCGTTGAGATCGACCTTGCGGAGAAGATCGTGCTCGGGTTTGATTCCAACGGCTCGCTCGTCTCGCTCATGCACTGCTCGATCGCCCGCGCGATGGAGAAACGCCCCGTGGGCGAGTTGAACGTGAAGGTCGTTGCGACCGACCCAGACTACACGTTTGATCCGAAGGACTGGCCCGAGGTGAACAACGTTGACCGCAGGCTCCGGATTGCGCCGGGGCCGCGGAACCCGGTGGGCAGCGCGTGGGTCGGCCTGGACAAGCCCGGCTACGGCATTCACGGAACCGTGCGCCCGCAAGACATCGGCAAGACCGGCAGCCACGGCTGCTTCCGCTTGGCCAACTGGGACGCGGTGCGGCTGGCCAAGGGCGTAAAGGTCGGGACCGTTGTCGATGTTCGTGAGTGAGCTCGCGTTTGGGTGGCCCGCCTCTCCGAGGCGGGTCCGCAGACTTCGGGCCACGCCAGCACCTCCAAACGCCAATGCGCATCGACCGGCCCCGCCCGATACGATCGCTCCCTTCAGATACCCCATCCCACGCGGGGCCGTTGTGCCCGCCGCGATCGGAGCCGCCGCATGTTTGTGATCCGCCACGCCGAGCCTCGCGATCTGGATGACCTTCACGCGCTGGCGAAGCAGACGTATCTGATCAATCTGCCGCCGGATCGCGAGATCATTGCGCACAAGGTCGATCAGAGCCTGCGGTCGTTCGCCGGGCTCGCGGCGCGAGCGGAGACCTGGAGCGTGGGCGTTGCGGGGCGTGTGAAAGGCGCGGGCGGCTTGGGCGGTGTGGGGGGGGCGGGGAGTGTCGGTGCTGGCAGGCACGCGAAGCATCAGCACGGGCAGGGGCATGCCTCGGGCCTGCGCGCGGTGACGGGCAAGAGCGACCTGTTTCTGCTGGTGCTGGAGAACATCGAGACGCGATCGGTCATTGGCACCTCGCAGGTGATCTCGAGCATGGGCGGGCCGGGGCATCCGAGATACTACATGACGCTGAGCCGCGTGGCCAAGTCCTCGCGATCGCTGGGCATGGGCTGGGAGCATCTGGTGGGTCGCATGGGCCAGGATGAGACCGGCCCCAGCGAGATCGGCGGCATCATTCTCAACCACGCCTTCCGCGGCCATCCGCTGCGTCTCGGGCGATTGCTGAGCTTTGCGCGATTCCACATGATCGGTTTGTTCCGCAAGCGATTCGCCGATCGGCTGATCGCCGAGATGCTCGGCCCGATCACGCGCAACGGCTACAACCCGTTCTACGAGAAGTTCACGCGGCATTTCATCACGCGGGCGTTCGCGGATGTGTATCGCTTCTCGCAGATGTCGCGAGAGTTCGTCGAGACGTTGTTGCCCGAGGGGGACATCTTCCTGTCGATCCTTGATCCGGAGGTGGCCAACGCCGCGGGTGAAGTGGGCGATGACACGCGCCCGGCGCGGAAGATTTTGGAGCGGATGGGCTTTGAGTACTTCAACCGCATCGATCCGATGGATGGCGGCCCGCACCTGGAGGCGGTGACGAGCGACCTGCACCTGGTGAAGTCGACGCGCCGGATCAGCGGCGTCATCAGCGCTGCCAAGCGCGGGGCCAAGGCGCAGCGCATCCTCGTGAGCTCGCTGGACGATCGCGGCCACTTCCGTCTCGTCGAATCGACCGGGAGCGTGGGCGCCGACGGCAAGGCGACAATCGCGCGAGAGTTCGTCTCGCAGCTTGCGATCGACGATGCGGAGGTGCTGGGGGCGACGGTGCTTGACGCGGACAAACCGGCGCGCCGGTGAGTGGGTGGTGGGCGGCGCGTGAAGCGCTGCGGCCGCGATGCGAGAGGCGGCTGGTTCGACGCCCAGCGCTAGTTGTGACGACGAATGTCTCGAAGTCCTGCTGACCTGCCCCCCAAATCCTGATCCAGGGCCTATGAGAGTCCCGACGGCTGCCGGTGGCGGCCAGGAGGCTCTT
>JAIEQQ010000273.1 GCA_019747615.1 Phycisphaerales bacterium | reverse complement strand
ATGCCGTGCTCGGGCTCGAGCTGGACGACACGGGTCGTTGAAGGGTGAAACGCCAAAGGCAGGTTGAAGTCGCCGGCGGGGCCGCTGCTGAGTGAACCGAGCGTCCAGTTCACGCCGTCAAACTCCCAGGTCTCGCGCTGGCGATTGCCCGGCACAAAGCCACCACCGAAGCAGACAATCCGTGCGCGGGTGGCGTCGTACGCCAGGCCCGGGCGATCGCGCGGTGCCGGATCCGCGCCGCTGCTGATGAAGTTCCACTGCAGGCCATCAAACTCCCAGGTCTGGTCGTACAGGTCGAAGGTCATCGGGTTCACGCCGCCGAGCATCACGATGCGCTGGCGTGCCGAGTCGGTGGCGAGGGTGTGGTTGAAGCGCATGTCGGGCCCGCCGACGAACAGCTCGACCCATGCCGTGCCATCCCACGCCCAAGTGTCCAATCGACCGGTGAAGTCGGCGTTGTCTACACCGCCGAAGAGGATGACGCGCCCGGAGACGCTGTCAAACGCCATGCTGTGGCCGCTGCGCGACGAGGGCTGTACCGTCGTGGCGATCTGCGACCATGAGACGCCGTTCCACTCCCAGGTTTCATCGCCGCCGTTGCTTCCGCCGAAGAGGACTGTGCGCTGGCGAACCGGGTCATACGCCATGGCGTGCCCCGTGCGAGCCGATGGACCGGTGGAGCTGGCCAGCGACCAAGACGCGCCGTCGTACGTCCAGGTGTCTTGGTAGGTCGTGCCAGCGCCGAAGCCACCAAAGAGCACAACGCGATTCCGCGCCGTGTCGGTCGCGACCGCGGTGAACGAGCGCGCCGGTACCGCGGCCGATGCCGCCTGAAGCTGAGTCCAGCCCGCCGGCGGGCACGGCTGCGCGTTCGCCACCGGGCTCAACCCCAGCACGCCGCACGCCAGCGCGCCGGCAACATTGCGCCACCATCGCGCGGGCAAACCACCGATGGTCCGAGTTTCTGGCAACAAAGAAGTTCTCGACATATCACGACTCCAGTGGGTTCAACGGTCGGATCCAAGGTGCCCTGAGCGACGACGCGGTTCGCCGCGGCACATCTCAGACACTCTCGACAGCGCTCCGCGTCAGATGCGAACCCGGTGACGTCGTGACCTCGACCCGGCGTCATTGGGCGCAGCTGGACCGCGCGTAGACGGTCTCGGAGAAAGGTAACTCGAACTCCACGCGGGGCCACAAATATCTCTAAAATCATCTCTAAAGATGATTTTGCACGTGCCCGCTCGTCGAAAATCGTGTATTCTGAATGCACGCACGTGATCCACGGCGGTCGAGCATCGCTTAGTGGTTTCCCTGGTCGTCACAACTCGCCAAAGCACATCACGTCAAACCGAGCAATGCCACTTTCACGATCAATACCCTCTGAGAAGCCGCAAATCGATGCACGATCGACGCAATTTCCCGCCGCCGCCGAAGCGGCGCTGATCCGCCTGCAACGCGCGCTTCAGCACGCGCTTCGCGCCGCGGCCCCGCAGGCAATCCGTGCCCAGGATCTCTGCGGGGCACTGGGCCTGGATAAGAGCTTGGCGTGGAAGGCCTATCGCATCGCGTACGAATCAAACCCCACGCGAATCGCTCAGTTTTTGCCGGGCTCCTCGGGCTTTCGAATCATCACCGAGGCGGCGGCGCGGGCCGGGGCGGACGCCGAATCGGTGCGGGAGCTTCAGGCCGCGATCACCACCTACACCGAGCTGGTCCGCAAGCACGGCGGCGATCGCGCCTCGGTCCAGATCATGCTCAGCGGCGCCACGCCGGACGACCGAACCCAGACGAGCCTGCGGCGGGCGGCGTTCAGGGCGTCGAGTTTCGTCGCCGGGCTTCAGGCCGATTGCTTCAGTCAGACGTTCTTTGTCAGCAAAGCCAAGACGCCGGGCCGCCTTGACGTCGCGCTCGTGCGTGCGTTCATCGGGTTGCGCCGACTGCGTGCTCGCGCGGCGTTTGCGATCACGCGACCGGTCGCCTCGGGCGACCAAGGCCAGCCGTTGCCGGTGTTTGTGTCCGAGCCGCTCAGCGATTACGCCGCGGACTCGCCGGGAACACCGCTGAGCGACAGCGCGCAGGTCGCACGCGAGATCGGACTCATTCCCGAGTTCTGCTCTCGCCCACTGCCGAAGTTTGCACGCGCCGCGTGTTTCGAGCAGCGAATGGAGTACGAGCTTGGTGATGGGCCGATCGGCAAGCCGGGGATGCTCGATTGCGTGATTGGCGAGGTGCTGCGCGACGTCGTGAGCAACCGGGTGACGCCCGGCAGCATGAGCGCCGAGCACGCGATGCAGATCCGCATCCCTGTACACAGCGCGATGCTCAACGTCTTCATCGAGCGCGGCGCGCTACCGGACATCGAGCCGGCGGTCGCGGTCTTCAGCGAGTTTCGCGGGCACGAGTTCCGACGCGGAGCCGATCGCGAACGCTACCGCCTGCCCGGACACGAGCGGGCGGAGCGCGTGGGGACGGGCGCGCAGGCGGGCAACTGCACGGAGGTGCCGCGCTACACCGAGTTGGCCCAGTTCGTGTTCGATCGCCTTCGCTGGCAGGGCGACTCGTTCACGCTCTATCGGCTGCGGATGCAGCACCCTTTCGTCCCATGCGCCGCGCTGATGTCCAACCCGCTGTTCGAGGCGTGAGACGGGTGCCTGGGTGAGCGATTTCGCAGCGCGGCGACGCCAGCACCGGGCCGAGCCGCGACCAGATTGAACAATCAAAAACAACGCGACCGGC
Organism: Phycisphaerales bacterium; assembly: GCA_019747615.1. Next base: position 5,253 of record JAIEQQ010000273.1, on the reverse strand, counting down.
CCAGAGGGCCGGTCGCGCTCGTTGATCAGGTTTTCCTCCGGAGGCAGGCGGGATGCCAGCGTTGACAGCCGTCAGCTTCCAGCTTGCAGGGGTCAGCAGAACGGATCCAACGCAGCACTCAGCACTCGTTGCTCAGCACTGCTCAGAGCGCGCACCCATCGAAGTAGATCGCGAAGAAGAGGTTGTAATCGCCCTCGGTCACGCCGTTGTTGGTCTGGAGCGTGCCGAAGGGCGGCAGCGGCGAGCTGTCGTCATTGGCAATATCGCATGATGCGCCCGCGTCGAAGAAGGTTGCGAAGAAGAGGTTGTAGTCGCCTTCGGTCACGCCGTTGTTCGTGCCCTGGACACCGATCGGCGGAAGCGGGCTGCCGTCGTCGTTGGCGATGTCCGCGGCGTTGCAGCGTGTCGTGCACGCGCCGAAGGTGATCGCGGCGGGCGAGCTCGGCGTTGCACCGCAGGAGTTGGTCGAGACGGCGCGTACTTCGATGCCGTTGGCCGCGGGGTCGAGGCTGGCGATGGACAGCGCGGTGGTGGTCGCGCCGGAGACGGTGCCGACACCGGGGATCACGCCGTTGCCGAGCGACGCGTATGAGCCTGCGGGCGAGGTGCGGAACTGCCACTGGGTGGTGATCGTGCCGAAGCCGCCGACGGTGATGCTGAAGTTCACGGTGTCGCCGGCGCAGGGCGAGACGCTGGTGGGCTGGCTGGAGATCGCCGGCAGGGGCGAGACGCAGGAGTCCGGGATGCCGTCGGCGTTGCAGTCGATCGCGGTGCCGCGGCAGATGTCGGTCGCGTCGCTGATGCCGTTGCCGTTGCAATCGACGATGGGACCGGCGGCGGGGATGATCTTGAAGATCTCGCCACCGGTCTGATCGCAGATGTAGAGCTCGCCCAGCGCATCTTCGCCGAAGGAGGTGATGGCGGTGATCGAGAGGCCGCCGCCGGGGGCGAGCTGGGCGGTGCGATCAACCTGATCGATCACGGCGCCGCTGGAGTTGAGGCGGAAGGTGCGGATGGTGTTCGCGCAGAAGTCGGCGTAGAAGTACGCGCCGCGCAGGGCGGGGATGGCGCAGCCGCGATAGACGTAGCCGCCGGTGATCGAACAGCCGAGCGAGCGGCCGTAGGTCAGCACCGGGAAGGTGAAGCTGTTGGCGGGCGCAGCCTGGCAGACGGAATCAAAGTTGAACTGGTTGTTCCCCTCATAGCAGCGCCAGCCGTAGTTGCGCCCGGCGACGCCGGGGCCCGAGGCGGGCTGGAAGTTGATCTCTTCGAAGGCGTCTTGGCCGACGTCGGCGATCCAGAGATCGCCGGTCTGGCGATCAAAGCTCGGGCGCCACGGGTTGCGGAGGCCGAAGGCCCAGATCTCGGCGTCGTTTCCGCTGCTGACGAAGGGGTTTGACGCGGGGATGCGGTAGTCGCGGACATTGTCGGCGGGGAAATCATCGCCGCTGACATCGACGCGGAGCATCTTGCCCAGGCGGTTGGAGGTGCGGTCCTGGCTGTTGCCGCCGGGTTCGGTGTGGCCGGGGCCGGCGTCATTGGCGTTGCCGCCGTCGCCGGTGGCGATGTAAAGGAAGCCGTCGGGGCCGAAGCCGATCCAGCCGCCGTTGTGGTTTGTCTGCGGCTGATCGAAGGTCATGATGACGTCGCTGCTGCTGGCGTTCGCGACGTTCGGATCGGCGGACACGGTGTAGGACGCGATGTTGGTGTCCCCCGCGCCGGCGACTGCGGTGTAGTTGACGAAGAACCGCGGATCGGTCGGATAGTTCGGGTGGAAGGCCAGACCAAGGAGACCTTGCTCGCTGTTGGCGGTGGTGCCGCCGGTGACGATCGGGTCAATATTCAGGAACGGCGTGGTGCGAAGGGTGTACGCGCCGGTCGTTTGATTGATATCCGCGATGCGGATGATCCCCTGCTTCTCGATGATGAAGATGCGTGTGGGGTCGTTGGGCGCGTGCGTGACGTAGATCGGTCGGACGAGGCCCGCGCCGATGACGCGCGTGGAGGCGATCGTCTGGGCGCTTGAACCGGTGGTGAACGCCAGCGGCGCGATGAGGCCCGCAGCGACCGCCAGCGTGGCGGTGACACTGCGCGAACACTCTGACAACTGGGCTGCGACACCGGACGCAAGGGACTTCACAGAACTCGTCATTGACACTCACTCCTTGAGGGCACTCGGTGGGACGCGACACGCGCGGCCGGCGAACGAACAGCCGACGCGAACGCCGCGACACCCCGACGAGAGATCAACAGTACCACACGGGGGGGAAATGGCACGCGAAGCGACGCCAATCCACCCAAATTCACTCGGGTTCTCGGAGCGTGGGGGCAGCGATCGGAGCGCTCGGCCCAGATCACGAAAAGAAAGCCCCCCGGAGTTTTCCGGGGGGCTGGGTGCCATCAGTCAAACAACCTAGAGGAAAGTTGCCGGATCGGTCAGATCTGGCAGCCGTCGAAGTAGATCGCGAAGAACAGGTTGTAGTCGCCCTCGGTGACGCCGTTGTTCGTGCCGCCGGGTGGACCGAACGGGGGCAGCGGCGAGCTGTTGTCGTAGGCGATGTCGCAGACGGGGTTGGCGTCGAAGTAGTTGGCGAAGAAGAGGTTGTAATCGCCCTCGGTAACGCCGTTGTTTACGCCGGCATCGCAGGGCGAGAACGGCGGGAGCGGCACACCGTTGTCAAAGGCGATATCCGCAGCATTGCAGCGCTCGGGGCAGGGCGGCGGGCAGACGTCGCGGTTGGAAAGCCCGGGGTCGCTGATCGGCAGCGTCAGCGGGACCCGCACGGTGTTGAGGTTCGAGTTGATCGCCAGGACGGTGCGAGCCATCGACGGCGTGAGGAGTTCATCGCCTTCGACTTGGTCCTCGCAGAACGTCCGCCCGTTGTTGTCGGCGTGGAGGAACCAGACATCGCGCTGCGTCGTGGGGCGGAAGGATTCGCCAGCGCTTCGATAGCCATTGGCGGTGGTCAGCCCGGAGGCGACGCCTTGGAGCCCGTGCTCGGGCGAGAAGAGGAACCGTGTGCGGAACTTGAAGACGCCGGTGAAGTCAAGGCTGGTCAGGATGCCCGAGGGCGCGCCGACGCCAGCACCGGTGTCCTTGCCGGCCATGGCGAACTGAGCGTCCAGCCCGCGTCGCAGCGCGACGGGCGCGATGGTGAACTTGCTGAGGACGCGCTGCCAGGTTGGAACGCCGTTGCCGTTGGTGCGCATCACGACGGTGCTGTTGGAACCGACGGGAATCGCCGGCGGGTCGGCGGGGCCTGCAACAATGACGTCCGGAGGGTTGCCGGCGGTGTTGTCGATCAGGTCGATCGAGTTGCCGTACTCACTGAACGACGGGCCGCCGGCGACGGGCTGGCCGTAGGCGCTGGAGAAGATCGGGATGCCGCCGGCGTCCGTGCGGAGCAGCCAGAGATTGCGGTCGCCGGGGGCGGGCGTGGCGAGGACGACATCGCCGGTGGCGTAAATGGTGCCGTCGTTGGCGAGGTCCAGGTCATTGAGCCCGCGATAGTTGGCGAAGTTCTGCGGGTCAGCGTACGTGCGGTGCCAGACAATTGCGCCCGAGCCATCGATGCGGAACATCACTGGGCGGAAGACTCCGTTGCCGGTATCCACGCGGCCGGTGACGACGAAGTGCCCGGTCGGCCGGTCGTGTCGGATGGAGACGCCGGACTCGTCGGGCGTGCCCGAGCCGCGATACGCGAACGACCAGGTGATGGCGCCCGCGGGCGTCATGCGGATGACCAAGATCTCAAAGCCCACGCCCGCGGTGTTCGTGGTCGCTGCGACCGCGAACGACCCGTCGGGAACGATCGCAGAGCAATAGCCGATGTCGTCGTTGCCGGCGGTGCCGATTTCGCGCTGCCAGACGGTGTCGCCGTTGGAATCGAGGCGGATCACGAGAATGTTGCTCGGCAGCGTCGGCGAGACCGCGCGCCGGCCGACGAGGATGCTGCCGCCGTCCACGTACGTGCGAACATCGAAGGCCTGCTCGTCGAAGACTGAAAAGATGGACCGCATCTCCGGTTGGGCAAGAGCGCCGCTGGCTGCGACGAGCCATAGCGCCGAACCAGCGGCAAGACCGAACATGCGACGGGGTACTCGAATCGTCATCGGGATTCTCCTTTGCGGGCGAGCGATGGGCTGGCGCCCGCATCCGGTGCAAACGCCCTGCAAATCCCTAGATATGATTTCGCAAAGCAGCCTTTCAGGCTTGTTTTTATACACACACCGGTCGAAGATTTAAGGGTTTCCGACGAAGTCGGCGTGAACAGGGCGGTGGACAACTCCGGGTGCGACCGCGACCGCCCGGTCTGGCACCGCTTCGCCGCTTGCCGGTTCTGGAGTGATAACCTCCGAGAGTCTCCGATCGCCCCGACCCTGTCGCGGCTCGACCTTGCCCGACGCACTGCGCAACGTTGAGTCCGCAGACTTTGGAGTTGCATTGATGCCCACGACTGCCGCCGCTTCCACGACCAACGCTTCGGCGCCCGCTGATCCCTCGATCGCGCGCGGCATTCTGCGCGAGATCGTCCCCGCCAGCGCGACGAAGCCCGGCTACATCGTCTTTGCCCTCAACAACTCGAACTACGCCCTGCACCTGCGCGTGCCCGGCGGCGAGGAATCGCTGCGCGAGCGGCTCGGCAAGCGGCTGATCGGCACGATCCGCTGCGAGGCACGGCGAGTGGACGAGTGCTCGACGGGCGGTCGCTTTGTGGAGCCGGTGGTTGGTCGGCCTCGCAAGGTGCAGGGGGCGGTGCTCGGTCATGTTGCCGGCGAGAACGCGCTAGTTTTGAGCGCCGCCGGCGCATCAATGGTCGATAGCGTGGGGCTGCCAGTGATCGTGAAGCTCACCGACGCCCGCCAGAAGGCGGCGCAGTTCGCGATCGGCACGCTTGTGACGATGGATGTGATGGATGGTGCGACGTTTACGGCGTCGATGCGCTAGCGCGAGGGTGGAGGCGGTTTGAGGAGTTTGGCGTCGCGGAGGGCGGGGAACTTTTCGCGCCAGGCTCGCAGTGCCGCGAGATCGATGTTGACGGTGAGGATGCCAGGGCCGTCTTCGAGTTCGCCGAGTGCGTCACCTTGTGACGAGAACGCGACGGTGCCGCCGACGTATGAGGCGTTCGGATCGCTGCCGGTGCGATTGACGCTGAGCACGCAGGCCTGGTTCTCGATCGCGCGGGCCTGAGCCAGCACGCTGCGGTGGAGTTTGCGCGGCGCGGGCCAGTTGGCGATCACCACGAAGACCTC
>JAIEQQ010000096.1 GCA_019747615.1 Phycisphaerales bacterium | reverse complement strand
TGCCCAGCGTGCGGGTGAAGCGGGCGATGGTGGTCTTCTTGACCAGCGTGCCGATGCCCGGGGTGTAGAGCGCCACGGTGTCGATCGTCGCGCGTCCCGGCCCGGTCTTGCGGCCGAACTTGAAGACCACGAAGATGATGATCGGAACAAAGACGATGAACACCCAGCCGGGAATGCGCTGGCCCGGCTCAAGGCCGGCGACCCAGCCGGAAGTCTGCGTCAGGATCTTGGTCAGCAGCGGAAGTTCGACGCCGAACTCGGCGAAGATCTCGCGGAACTTCGGGATGATGAAGACCATGATGAACGTCACGATGGACACGGCGACGATGATGACCATCACCGGGTAGATCATCGCGCCGACGACCTTGCGCTTCAGACGCTGGGCCTTCTCCATGAACTCCGCGAGACGCTGGAGGATGATGTCCAGCACGCCGCCGATCTCGCCGGCGTTGACCATTTTGGTATAGAGACGATCGAACGCGGCGGGGTGACGCGACATCGCCTCTGACAGGCTCGTGCCGCCCTCAACGTCTTCGCAGACGCTCTGCATGATGCCCTTGAACTTGCCGGGCTTCTGCTGCTCCTCGAGAATCTGGAGCGAGCGCAGCAGCGGCAGACCGGCGTCCTGGAGCGTGGAGAGTTGGCGCGTGAAGAGCGTGCGGGTCTTGTTGCTGATGCCGCCGATGCTGATGGCCAGTCCCTGGCCCTTCTTCTTCTTTGCCTTTGCGAAATCCTCCTGTGACGGGCCCTTCTTGGCGCCCTTCTGCTCGCGAACGGAGGTCGGGAAGAAGCCCTGCTGCTTAATCTTTTGAATAGCCTCTTCGCTGCTGCCGGCCTCGATCGCGCCCTTCTGGGCCTTGCCGGATGCGTTCAGTGCTTCGTACGTGAATGTCGCCATGGTGAATGCTCCCGCGTGTCAACTCACTCGCTTCACTCGCTGCGCGTCGCGGTCAGAAACCCGCACAACGCCGCGCCACGATCGATTTCTTTCCGGTTCCTGGTTCTTTCCAGTGCCTGATGCCCAGTGCCCAGTGCCTATTCCCACTCAATCCTCCGCGATCGTCTCGCGGATGACTTCGTCGAGCGTCGTGAGCCCTTCGAAGATCCCAAGCAAGCCGCACTCGCGCAGCGACCGCATGCCGTTGCGCTTTGCGATCGCCCGCAGGACGTTCGTGCTGGCCTTCTTCATGATCTGGTCGCGCATCTCGTCGGTCAGCGTCATGATCTCGAAGATCGCCATGCGCCCGCGATAGCCGGAGCCGAAGCAGTTGTCGCAGCCCTTGCCGCGGAAGAACTTCTTGCCCTGGATCATCTCGGGCTTGAGGCCCAGCTCCATCAACTGCTCTTCCGTCGGGTCGTACGCGTACTTGCAGCGCTGGCAGATCGTGCGGCACAGTCGCTGGGCGACAACGCCTTCCATCGTCGCCGTCAGAAGGAACGGCTCCATCCCCAGGTCCACCAGTCGGATGACGCTGCTCGGCGCGTCGTTGGTGTGCAGCGTGCTGAGCACCAAGTGACCCGTCAGCGACGCCTGGACCGCGATCTCGGCGGTCTCAAGGTCGCGAATTTCACCGACGAGGATCACGTCCGGGTCTTGACGGAGGAAGCTTCGCAGCGCCTTGGCGAAGGTCAGCTCAACTTCCGGGTTCACCTGCACCTGGCACAGGCCGTCGATGTCGTATTCGACCGGGTCCTCGGCGGTGAGGATCTTGGTCTCGATGTCGTTCAGCTCTTGCAAAGCCGCGTAGAGCGTGGTGGTTTTGCCGCTGCCGGTCGGGCCGGTGACGACGACGATGCCGTTGGGCTTGTTGATGAGCCGGCGGAAGACCGCCAGGTCATCCTCACGCATGCCGATGCGATCGAGCGAGAGCTTGACGTTGCTGCGATCCAGCACACGCATGACGACGCTTTCGCCGTGCATCGTGGGCAGCACGCTGACACGAAGGTCAACCGGTGCGCCGCCGACGGTCAGCTCGATACGGCCGTCCTGCGGCAGGCGGCGTTCGGCGATGTCCAGCTTCGCCATGACCTTCACGCGGCTGGTGATGGCCGGGCCCAGCGCCTTGGGCGGAGGCACCATCTCGTAGAGCACGCCGTCGATGCGGTAGCGCATCTTGAACTCGTCTTCGAACGGCTCGAAGTGGATATCGCTGGCTCGGTCCTTGATCGCCTGCAGAAGCACGAGGTTCAGCAGCTTGATGACCCGATTGTCGCTCGCGGCGTCCATCACCGCGTCCAGGTCGATCGACATCCCGCCCTTGCCGCCCGCCGCGGCGAGCTTGGCGAGATCCTGGTCCTTCGCGAGCTCGCTGACGACGTCCGTCACCGACTCCTGCTTGCTGTAGTACTTCTTGATGATTGCGTCGACATGGGCCGGGGCGGTGATAACGGCTTCAACGCTGAAGCCCATCAGCAGCCGCAGGTCATCAACCGCGCGGAAGTTGTCGCGCGACTTCATCGCGATCTTGAGCTTCTTGCCGGCCGGTCGGTACTCGATCGGCACGACTTGGTACGACTGCACGGTCTCGCTGGGGAGCGAGTCAATGACTTCCTTGGCCAGCTCGACGCCGGTCAGGTCGACGTAGCCGAGGCCGGCCTGAGCGGCGAGGCCTTCTTCGATGTCTTGAGGCTGGAGATGGCCAAGCTCGACCAGGAGTAACCCGATCTGGACTTTGCGGCCTGACTTCTGAATCTCGAGCGCCGCGTGAACCTGTTCACGGGTGCACTTGCCAAGCTTGGTCAGAATACGACCGAGCTTCTTGCCCTTCACATCTTGGAGTTCCGCCGGGGTCAGCACGTCCGAGTCTCCTGTCTGTCGTTATGGACCGGGCCAAATGCGAGCGGTGCTCGCGGTGGTCTGGCGGGGTTCGGTTCACCCAGCCGATTCACCCAGCCAACTCACAAGGCCCAACACCGCCGATGAATCGAGTCCGAAGCTTCCGCCACTCACTTCACTCAACGGGTGTCCGTCCGACAGACGCACGGCATCGCGTTCACAACGCACGCCGACCACTTGTCTATCGCACAAACATACCTGAAGTGTTCCATCAAATGCAACGCAACCACGACGCTTTTTGATGCGACACGTGGAAAACGGCGATGAAATCTCGCCGTCTGTTGCTCTTTAGGTCTTCTAGAACTCTGCCGATCACGCAGTTCCGCGACGCGGCTTCGCCTCGCCCTCGGGGGTTTCTTCCTTCATATCCAGCTCGCTGCGGCCGACCTGGCGGCCGAGGCGGTGGACCTTGTCGGTGAGATCCTGGGGGTTCTTGCTCTTATCGACCATCTCCTCGGCGGAGATCTTGCCGGCCATGTAGTGGTCCCAGAGGTGGTCATCCAGGAGCTGCATGCCGAACTTCTTGCCGGTTTGGATGAAGGAGTCGATTCGGAATGTTTTACCTTCACGAATCAGGTTCTGGATGGCGGGGGTGATGACGAGGAACTCGTACGCCGCGACCATGCCGGGCTGATCGACTCGCCCTAACAGAGCCTGACTGAGAATCGCGAGCAGCGACGTCGAGAGCTGGACTCGGATCTGGTTCTGCTGGCTGACCGGGAAGGCGTCGACGATACGGTCGATCGTCTTGGCGGCGCCGGTGGTGTGCAGGGTGGCGAAGACCAAGTGGCCGGTCTCGGCGGCTCGGATCGCCGATTCGATCGTTTCCAGGTCGCGCATTTCACCGACCAGGATGCAGTCCGGGTCGGATCGCAGCACGCGGCGCAGTGCTTCGGCGAACGTCGGCACGTCGGTGCCGACCTCTCGCTGGTTCACGATCGACTTCTTGTGATAGTGGTAATACTCGATCGGGTCTTCCATCGTGACGATGTGCCGCTCGAGGTTCGTGTTCACATAGTCGATCATCGTCGCCAGCGACGTGGTCTTGCCCGAGCCGGTCGGCCCGGTCACCAGGAACATGCCTCGCGGGCGGCGCACCAGCTCGCGGCAGATCTCCGGGAGGCCGATCTGCTCGAACGTGAGCAGGCGGTTGGGAATCTGGCGAAGCACGATGGCCAGGTCGCTGCGCTGCTTGAAAACCGAGACGCGGAAGCGGGCCTTGTCGCCATAGCTGAAGCCGAAGTCGGTACCACCCTTTTCTGAGAGCTCCTGCTGCTTCGCTTCGGGCGTGATCGACTTCATCAAGGCGACCATGTCGTCCGAGTCGATAACCTTGGTCTTGAGGTCGATGAGGCGGCCGTTGAGTCGCACGGTGGGCGGGCGACCGACCGTCAAGTGCAAGTCGCTGGCGCGCTCCTTGACTACGGTGTCGAGCAGACGGTCCATTTGCAGAGTGGACATAGAAGAATCCTCAAATGGTCAAATGTTCAAATGGCCAAAGTTCCAAATCGGACGGTGTGGACGATTGTCGTGTGGGTTAGCCGACGCCTTCGACCTGGGTCATGCGGGCAATTTCGTCTGCGGTGGTGGTGCCCTTGAGCACCTTGAGGCGGCCGTCCTCGGTGAGCGTGCGCATGCCGCTGTTGATCGCGGCGACGCGGATCTTGCCGACCGGCTCCTGCTTGAAGGCCAGCTCACGGATCTCCGAGTTCATGATCATCATCTCGTAGATGCCCTTGCGCCCGCGATAGCCGGTGTTGTTGCAGTTGTCGCAACCGACCGGGCGCATGGCCTTGCCCGCGGCTTCCTCGGCGCTCATGCCGATGATGCGCAGGTGCTTGGGATCCGGCTCCGGGTCCACTTCCTTGCACTTGGGGCACAGCACGCGGATGAGGCGCTGGGCCATGATCGCCTGGATGGCGCTGGCCACCAGGAACGGCTTCACGCCCATGTCGATCAGTCGGGTGATCGCGCTGGGTGCGTCGTTGGTGTGCAGCGTTGAGAACACCAAGTGGCCCGTGAGCGCGGCCTGGATCGCGATCTCGGCGACTTCGCGGTCTCGAATTTCACCGACGAGGATGATGTTCGGCGCCTGACGCAGCATCGACTTGAGCACCACCGAGAACGACAGGCCGATCTTCTCGCGGATCTGGACCTGATTGATGCCCTTGAAGTTGTACTCGATCGGGTCTTCGGCGGTGATGATCTTCGTGTCGGCCTTGTTCAGCACGTCGAGCGCTGAGTACAGCGTCGTGGTCTTTCCGCTACCGGTGGGGCCGGTGACAAGGAAGATGCCGTTCGGCCGGCGGATCACTTTATTGAACACGGTCAGGTTGTCGTCTTCGAAACCGAGGTTCGAGAGACCGATCTTGACCGAGTCGGGTCGCAGAATACGCAGCACGACGGACTCGCCGTGGTAAACGGGGCAGGCGCTGACGCGGAAGTCGATCTGATCGGGCTCGACGATGATCTTGATGCGGCCGTCCTGCGGGGCGCGTTTCTCGGCGATGTTCATGCCGGCCATCAGCTTGAGGCGGCTGAGGACCGCGTTCTGCATGCGCTTGGGGAGGTTATCTCGCTCGATACACACGCCGTCGATTCGATAGCGGAGTCGCACGCGATCGCCGAAGGGCTCGACGTGGATATCGCTGGCACGCATCTTGACCGCTTCGGCAAGGATTCGCTGCACGAGGCGGACGATGGGCGCGTCTTCGCTGGCGATGTCGATCGACTTGTCAACGCTCTTGTCGACGGACTTGTCGATCGAGCGGTCGATGGAGTCGGTGACGAGGGCGGCGCGGGGGTCTCCGCCCTTGGCGCCGCTGCCGCCGAGGTTGGCGTCGATGAACTTTTTAATCTGGGTGCGGGTGGCGAGTTTGGTCTCGATGTCCGCCGCGAGGCGGAAGCGGAGCATGTCAAAGAGTTCGAGGTCTGAGGGGTCGTGGGTGATGAGCTGCATCTTGTTCCCGACCTTGCTCAGCGGCAGGATGAGATGCTTCTTGATGAGGTCTTCGGGGATGAGCTTGGCGTTGATCTGGCCGGAGACGCCGTTGGCGGTCAGGTCGACGTATTCCAGCGAAAACTGATTGGCCAGGGCCTTGGCGATCTGGTCTTCGCTCGCGGCGCTCATCTCGACGAGGACCTCGCCGATGCGCTTGCCGCTGGTCTTGGCCTTGGCCAGGGCGTTATCGAGTTGCTGCTGCGAGACGACGCCCCAACCAATGAGGATTTCGCCGAGCTTCTTGCGGGATCGTGCCATAGAGGGAGGTCTGCCGAATCAGAGTGGGGTCGAGCTTGGTGAACGCCGAGCGAGCGGAACTGTGAGCGTAGGCTGCGCCGAGCCGGTGGCTTTACGAATGCCGGGAGCGAGAGTATCGTGACGTCGGCAATGGAGTGCAAGTCCTTGATGATCAAGAAGAAGCGAAAGACGCCGGGCCCCACGGACCGGATCGCAAAGACAGGTCGCACGCCGGCGACGCGTCGCGGCTCGGTGGCGACATCGCCAGCAACGCGGCGCGGCAAGGCACCCGGGCCCCCCATTCGCGTCGTGATCACCGCCGGCCCGACGCACGAACCTATTGATGCAGTGAGGTTTATTGGCAATCGCTCGTCGGGGCGCGTTGGCGTGGCGCTGGCGGACGCCGCGGCTGGGCTTGGCTGGCAAACGGTGCTCCTTCTTGGCCCAACGGCGATTCAGCCATCCGATCCGCGTGTGGCGGTCAAACGGTTCCGAACAACAGACGATCTTCGGTCTCTGCTGTCGGCCGAAACGAGCTTTGACGTGCTGATCATGGCCGCCGCGGTGGCGGACTACCGGCCGATCGTTGATCCCAAGTTGCTGGCGGCGTCGGGCAACAAGCTCCGCCGACAGAGCGCCGGGCTGACGCTGAAGCTGGAAGCGACGCCGGACCTGCTGGCGGAGGTCGGCACCCGAAAATCGCCCGGGCAGGTGCTGGTCGGATTCGCGCTTGAGCCCGCGGACCGTCTGGAATCGTCGGCGCGCGAGAAACTGGGGCGGAAGCGGTTGGATCTGATCGTTGCGAACGAACTACAAACGATGGACGCCGCGACGATCGAGGCCAGTGTGTTTGATCGGCAGGGCGGGCGCACGAACACCCCGGGGGCGATCAGCAAGGAGCGTTTCGCGCCGTGGCTGCTCCGGCTGATCGGCAAGAGTGTGGCAGAGGCGCGGACTACGGTTCCGCATGACTCCCCCGCGCGCTGATGATTCCGCTGGCAACCCGAAATCCCGTCAAGACCGAGGGGTGGATGGTGCGGGTGGCGAGGGCTCGGTCAAGCCGCGGACGCCGAAGCCTCGCTTCGGAAAGCCGTATGTCAAACCTGGGGCCAAGCCGCCGTTCAAGCCGGTCGCGCGGCCGGTTCGATCCGCGTCCGCTGAGGACGCTGCGCCGCCGAAGCTGGACGTGAAACGTGTTCCCCCTCCGGCCGGGGCAGGAGCGAAGTCGGGCGGGGCTGCCGGCGCACGAGCGGTTGCAAAGGGGTACGCGCCGACTCGCTCGGGCGACGGACCTCGGTCGAGCGCAGGATCAGGGACTGGCCCGCGCGCGAGTGCGGGCGGGGCTGGGGGTGCGGGCTCGGCGGGCAAGACGTTCGGCGATCGCAAGCCGCCGGGCGCGGGCAAGGGGATGATGGGCCGGAACCCATCGCGGTCGTTTGACAACGCGGGGGCGCTGCCGGCGGGTGTGAAGGTCGTGTACGAGGACGACGACATCATCGTGGTGGAGAAGCCGACGGGCCTGACGACGGCGGCGGGTCCGGAGGAGCCGCGCGAGACGCTGTTTGACATGGTCAAGAAACTGGCTCGCGCGAAGGTGGGGCGGCCGACATCGCGAAGCCGCGGCAGAGATAAGGCGGCGGTGGAGGCCGATGCGGGTGGATCGAGCGGGCATGGCAAGGTCTTCGCGGGGATCATCCACCGGCTGGATCGCGAGGCCTCGGGCTTGCTGGTGTTCAGCAAGAACGAGAAGGCGTATCACTGGCTGAAGGACGACTTCAAATCCAAGCGTGTGCATCGGATCTACTTCGCGCTGGTTGAGGGGATCATGGGTGAGGTCGGCGAGCAAGGAACGATCC
>JAIEQQ010000481.1 GCA_019747615.1 Phycisphaerales bacterium | reverse complement strand
GACGGCCTCGAACAGCTCCGGCTTCACCATCTGCCCGACCTTCACGCCCGCGTACAGCGCCCGCGCCAGCGGCGGGCGCTCGACGATCGGCACGCCATTGGCCGCGGCGATCTCACGGATGCGCAGGGCCATGAAATCCTCACCCTTGGCCACCACGATCGGCGCCGCCATGCGATCCGCGTCGTACTTGAGCGCCACCGCGAAGTGCGTCGGGTTTGTCACCACGACGTCCGCCTTGGGCACCGCGTTCTTGGCCCGCTGCGTCGCCATGTCGCGCGCGATCCGCTGCCGGCGCGCCTTCATCTCCGGGTCGCCGTCGCTCTCCTTGCGATCGTCCTTGACCTCGTGGCGCGTCATCTTCAGGTCCTGCGTGTGCTGCCAGCGCTGGTACATCCAATCCGCAACGCCGATCGCCAGCATCAGCAGCAGCACCCACAGGATCACTTTCAGCACGATCCACGACATCACGCCCAGACCCGCCACAGCGCTCAGCGCCGGCAGCGCCGCCAGCTCCTGGGCATGCGCCATGATCACCTTGTACACCACCACGACCACGATCACGAGCTTCACGATGCTCACGAGCGTCTTCACCGCGCCGCGCAGGCTGAAGATGCGTTTGAACCCGCTGATCGGGTTGAGCTTCTCGGGCTTCGGCCGTAGCGGCTCAAGCGTGAACAGGAACTGCACCTGCTGGAGCTGCGCGGCGATCGAGACGACCGCCATCAGGACCATCAGCGGGGCGGCGATCAGCAGCACGCGCGACATCCCCCAGCCCAGCGATCGCAGCGACTCACCGGGCGACAGCAACTCCAGTAGCGGCGCCGCGCCCAGCAGTGCCCGCATCACTTCCTTGCACCCGGCCAGGAACATCGGCCCCAGCATCCAGATCAGCGCCACCACGCCGAACATCTCCAGCGGCGCGCTGAGATCAACGCTCTTGGGCACCTGCCCCTTCTGACGAGCATCCTCGAGCTTGCGCCCGGTCGGCATCTCGGTCTTTTCGCCCATGTCGTCGGCCATTGGGATCCAGTTCTGAGCAATGAATGGTGAGTGGTGAGAGTGGCGTGAGGCGTGAGGCCGTGTGCTCCGTGCTACCCCCCAAGCAGCCCCCCCACACTCCACCGCATCATCGCCCGCAGCACCTCTTCAACATGGCCCGAGATCACCGCGTCAATCGCCCCCAGCGACGCGAACAGCACCGCGAAGCCCAGCACGATCTTCACGGCGAACCCGATCGACAGGATGTTCAACGTCGGCATGGTCTTCATCAGAAACGCCGTGGCGATCGTCTCGATCAGGATAATCCCCAGCACCGGCGAGCTGATCCGCAGCGCCAGCTCCAGCCCCCCCGAGATCGCGCCCAGCACCATGTCCGACGGGATGCTCGTGGACGTGACCGTGCCCAGCGGCACCTTTTCAAACGTGTTAGCCACACAAAGAAACAGCGCCTCCAGCCCGCCCAGCGCGATGAACGCCACCAGCGACATGTGCAGCAAGAGCTCGCCAATCGGGTCGCTCTCGGTCTCCAGGGTCGGGTTGTAGACCTGGGCGATCCCGAACCCCATCTGCTGGCCGATCAACGAACTGCCAAGCTGCACCGCCAAGACCGGGAGCAACGCGATCAGCCCGATCACCACGCCCAGCAGCACCTCAAAGACTCCCGCCATCGCCAGCGACAGCACATCCATCTCCATCGGCGGGCGCGCCGAGGCCGGCAGCACCGGGAACACCGCCACCGTGATCAGAAACACCAGCAAGACCTTGACCTTGTCCGGAATCGCCACGCTCGAGAGCAGCGGCGCAAACACGAAAATCCCGCTCATCCGAAGCAGCGCCAGAAGAAAGGGTCCGAGTTGGTCGAACAGTGGCTGCATAGAAAGGAGTGCTGAGTGCTGAGGAAGTCGCGAGACGCGAGACGCGAGGGCAGAGTGAAGAACGAGGTCCGTGACACGTCACAAGTCAGAAGCCGACCGAAGATGACACGATTGCCGATTGCCGAATCCCGATTGCCGACTCACCTCAACACAAACATCTCCGTCGTGAACGCCACGAGGCGTGCGACGATCCACGGGATCAGCGCCATGCTCACCACGAGCATGACCACGATCTTGGGGACAAACACCAGCGATTGATCCTGAATGCTCGTCACCGATTGCGCAATGCTGACGATCAGGCCGACCACCACGCCCGCCAGCAGGATCGGCAGCGAGATCTTCAGCGTGATCAACAGCACATCTCGCACGAGGTCCAGCGCTTGATCGTTCGTTCCCATCGCCAAAGTCAGTTGCAACATCATCCTGCTCCTTCGTGGTCCTGCCCGTCGAGTCGGGTCATCGTCGAGACCCCGCGACCTCCTGATCCCAAATCCCTCGGTCCCGTCGTTCCTTGATCCCTCGATCCCTCGATCCCTTGATCCCTTGATCCCTCGGTCCCCCAATCCCTCGCCACTCACCCAAACCCCATCGCCGCGCCCGCGCCGCCGCCAAACCATCCCACGCCCTCAACCAACGCCGACGCCTGTTTCGTCACCACCGGGTGCGTCACGAAGCTCGTCATCAAGCTGCCGCACACAAGCTGCCAGCCATCGACCAACACAAACAGCAAGAGCTTGAACGGCAGCGAGATCAGCACCGGCGGCAGCATCATCATGCTCATGCTGATCAGCAGCGCGCTGATCACCATGTCGATGATCAGGAACGGCAGGTAGATTCTGAAGCCCATCAAGAACGCGGTCTTCAGCTCGCTCAGCACGAACGCCGGCACCAGGCTCACCATGTCCACGTCCGCCCGTGTCAGCCGGCTCGGGTCGCTCGTGTCAAAGCCGCGATAGTTCAGCATCGCGTACACGCTCGACCAGTTGCCCGTCGCTTCGATCTGATCGAACATGAAGTCGCGCAGCGGCTGCTTCGCACGGTCCCACAGCTCGTCGTAGGTCTTCACCTCGCCGCGCTTGTAGGGGCCGATCGCCTCGAGGTTCACGCGATCGATCGTCGGCGTCATCACCAGCAGCGAGAGCACGAGGCTCAGCCCCAGCATCACCTGCCCCGGCGGCATCTGGGCCGTGCCCAGCGCCTGCTTCAGCAAGCTCAGCACGATCACAATCCGCAGGAAGCACGTGCACATCAGCATGATCGTCGGCACAAGCCCGATCACCGTGAGCACCACCACCACGTTCACCGCCGTCGACAGCCCCGCTCGCTTCTCGCCCGTCATCGGATCGGCCTGGCCCGGCAACGCCTCCGCAGCGCTCGCCAGGATCGAGATCGGATTCACCGACTCGCTCTTCAACCCGCCGCCCATGCCCTCAACCCGCGGCCCGCCCAGCACCGTCCCCGGCGCCATCACGTTCGCCGGCGAGATGTCCCGCATCGCGTCCTCAATCAACTGACCTCGCGCACCGCCAACACCCACCGCCAGCACAAGCGCCATCGCGACGAGCACCGAACGCACCAGCGTGGAGAGTGACACCGTTCTCACGCGACACCTCCGAATCCGCCGCTGGTGCCGCCGCCAACACTCCGCCCGTGCAAGCCGTTCAATCGCGCGCGGATCTGCGCGAAACTCAGCGTCTGCTCGTCCTGTGGCGACGTGCTCATCGATCCGCCATTCGGCTCGCCGCCGCTCGACGCGCCCCGGCGCACATCGACCCGCGCGCTGACCCGCCCGTTCCCGTGGCTCGCGCCCGCGTCATCAAACTCCGCCAGAAGGTCCGTCGCGCCCGAGGCGTTCTCGTCCCACATCTCCGTCACATCGCCATCAGCCGAGCGGTCAACCCGCCGCCCGCGCGACGGCGCCACATCCTGCATCCCCAAGTCCGCGGCGGAGCGCCGCTCAATCTCATCGCTGCTCTCAAACGCACCCTTGCGCTGCAGCATCGCGCCAAACCGAGCCGACGCACTCTTGCCATCGCCATCCTCAACCTTGCGAAGCACTGCCGCGACTTCTTCAGGATCGGTGATCTCGCACAACGTCGAGAATCCACCGCCGACGCCGGCCATGCCGCGCCCCGGCGCACTGTGGCCCACCAGCAGCACGCGCCGATCGATCTTGATCAACACCAGCAACTGCCCCTTGGCGACCGGATACCGGCCCAGTACCTCGAGCACTCCACCCGGCGCACGCCCCGCCGGGCCCAGCGACGCCGCGAGGCTCGAGCTCGTGCCCATCACGCGTTTCAACAGCACCATGCAGCCCAGCAGCAGCACGATCACGGCGCCGAGCGGCAGCGCCATGCTCAGCAGCGCACCAAAGCCACTCGAGGACGCAACGCCGGCCGCGTCGCGATCACCCTCAGCACCGACGCTCGCGCCCAATGGCCTCGCCTCGGTCGACGAGCGCACCGCCGGCGTCACCTGCGATCGCCCTGGAATCGCCCCGCCCACGCCAGCATCCTCACGGACGCTGCCAGCCAGCGGCGCCGCCTCTCGCATCTTCGATCGCTCGCGAGCATCCACCAGCGCGCTGATTGGGTCCGGCCCGACCAGATGCACCGCCTCTTGCCCCCACGCGCAGCCGATCGGCAAACACAACGCCGCGGCCAACACCACACTGGTGATCGTGTTCTTCATCGCTGGCCTTCCTGGCCTTTCATCCACACCTCTCCGAGGTGCGTCAAACCCGTGGACTTCGCAAGCTCACACTCAAACGCCGCCACACCCCCCGCTGGCACGCCCCGCGCTCACTCCTGCGTGCGGATGATCTCGCTGATGCGCACGCAGAAGTTGTCGTTCAGCACCAGCACCTCGCCGCGCGCCACCGGCCGGTCATTGACAAAGACATCCACCGGATCGCCCGCAAGCTTGTCCAGCTCAACGACGGAGCCCTCGCCGAGGCGCAGCACGTCTTCGACGAGCATCCGCGTGCGGCCAAGCTCGATCTTCACGTGCAGGTTCACATCGCCCAGCATGTCGATCGCTTCGGGCGCCCTCGCTGCCGGGCTGCCGCCGAGATCGGGCATCGCGAACGCCTTTGCGCTCGACGCGCTCGGCGCGGGTGCTGGCGGCGCACTCGACGGCGCGGCCGGTGCCGGGGAGCTTGGCGCAGCGCTCATGCCCATCGCCGCCAGCATCTGGGCCTCGGCTTCTTCGTCGCTGACTTTCGGCCCCCCGATCGCGCCCATCGCCATCGCGGGTGCCGCGGCAGGCGCTGGCGAGGACGACTTCGCCGCGCCCGTGTCGGCCATTGCCTGCGCCGCCTTGATCGCCTCCTGCGCAGTCTTCAGCGCTTCAAGCGGGTCGTTCGCGGCGCCGCCAGTGATCGGATCGTTCGTCCCCGGAGCATCCTGCTCGCTCATGGTGCACCTCGTCGAAGCGGTCGCCAAGCCTCCGGCCCGTCGCGTCCGCTCCCTTGTCGGCTGGTTGCATCGGATGTCGGCGCACGCACACCGCAGAAATGGCCACGGGGCGAACACCCCTTTGCGCGATCACGCGCGCCGAACGCGCACACCTTGCGCCACGCCGGTCGCAGCGCGACCGGTGCCAACAGCACCGCCGACGAACAGCGTCGCCGCGATCAACGCCAGGTTCTTGACGATGTACTGCCCCTCGAGCGTCGGCGCGCCGTTGCTCTGAAAGCACACTGATGGCAACAGCACCAGCGGCAGAAAGGTCCCCGGCATCTGCAGGAACAACAGCAACAAGCCGATCCGCGTACACCAGCCCCCGCGCGATTCGCCATCGCGCGCCCAACGCACCCACCACAGCGGGTCCAGCACGCACACGCCGATTGCAACCTCCCACCAGCCAAGCAACGGCACGAACCACGCCGGATCCACCCAATACACCGTGCGCGTCACCAGCTCGATCGCCGGGCTCGCGCCAAAGACCTTGAGCGCCCCGAACCAGATGAACACCACCGCCAGAGCCACCCTCGCCGCTGGCATCGCCAAGCGGCGCATCGACCGGGCGACGAAGACGTCGAGCCTCTCGAAGTTGATCTCCCAAGCGTCACGAGTGGTCTCCAAAGCACACCTCCTGCGGGACAATCGGTACTGCCAAACACGAATATATCCTGTTTTACAGTATTCTACAAGCTTCGGTTCACTTGATTTCCGCCAAAGTTTCACTTATCATTGAAAGTTCGCCCAGTCTCCATTCGGATCGACGACGCATGCCACAGACGCTCCTGAACCCACACCCTGCGACCCACGGCCACCTCGACGCGCTCGATGCGGGTCTGCTCGACGCCGTCGTTCACGGCGTTGCGCGCCTGACGCCGGCGCAGGCGATTCAGCTCTACCACCAGATGCCCCTGAGCGAGCTTGGCCGCTGGGCCGATGCGCGCTGCCGCCGGCTGCATGCGGACCACATCCGCACGTACGTGATCGATCGCAACATCAACTACACGAACGTCTGCAACGCCCGGTGCACGTTCTGCGCCTTCCGGCGCGACGAGGGCGACAGCGACGCGTACACGCTCTCGCACGAGACGATTCACGAGAAGATCGCCGAGCTCGTCGCCATCGGCGGCACGCAGATCCTGATGCAGGGCGGAATGAACCCGGCGCTGCCCTTGAGCTGGTACACCGAGCTGCTCACGTCGATCAAGTCCAAGTTCCCGCGCGTCCACGTTCACGCCTTCAGCCCGCCGGAGATGATCGAGTTTGTCCACTTCTTCAACCCGCCGGGGGACTCGCTCGAAGACAAGGTCCGCTGGGTGCTCGTCCGACTCAAAGACGCGGGCCTCGACTCACTCCCCGGCGGCGGCGGCGAGATCTTCGCCGACCCCGTTCGCCGCAAGATCGGCCTGGGCAAGTGCGACGCCGAGAGCTGGCTCACGGTCATGCACGCGGCCCATTCTCTGGGCATGTTCACCAGCGCGACGATGATGTTCGGCCACATCGAGGGCCCCGCCGATCGCGTGCATCACATGGACATGGTGCGGCAGTGGCAGGACAAGTCGCTCGCCCGCCGGGGCGACGCGGTCGCGGGCTCGACCTCACCGCACGGGCACTACGTGTCGTTCATTTCGTGGCCCTTTCAGCGAGAGAACACGCCCCTGGGGCGCGTGCCGGATTGGGGCGCTGACGAGCGCGAGCTTGCCCAAGAGTTCCCGGGCGACGCGGTCGCTCGCGCGTGGGCCTTTGGCGCCCCGGGCGCCGATCAACGCGGCGCGCCCGCGGGCCAGCGCGCCGCCGATGTGTTCAACTACGACGCCATGGACCGAAGCGCCTACCCCACCGCCAACCTCTTTGGCAAGCGCGTCCGCATGAGCGGCAGCACCGACTACCTCCGCACACAGGCGCTCAGCCGCCTGTACCTGGACAACATCTACTCCATCGGCGCAAGCTGGGTGACCATGGGCCCACACATCGGCCAGGTCGCGCTGGCCTACGGCGCCAATGACATGGGCAGCGTGATGATGGAAGAGAACGTCGTCAGCTCCGCGGGCACGACGTACTGCCTCGACGAGCCGGTGCTCTGCCACCTCATTCGCGGTGCTGGTCATCTGCCGGCGCAGCGGAACAACACGTACGACATCCTGAAGATCCACGGCAGCGCATCGTCGCCGGATCTCAGCGTCACCGATTGGTCGGCCCACCGGGCTCGAAAGATGCACCAGCAGGCGCCGAAGGCCTCAAAGGTCTCGCTGACGGTGGCGGGCGCTGGGGCTTCAAACGTGTGATCGCTTTCGTTTTGTGCCAGATTCCCTGCACTCCGCACGATCGGAAGTACACTTCGAGCGTGGACAACGACGTCATCGCGACGCTGGTGCGGCTGATCGAGGTGAAAGACCACTCGACCGCTGCGCACACCTGGCGTGTCGCGCTCTATGCCCGGGCGCTGGCCGATCGCGCGGGGCTCGATCATCCGACGATCGAGCGGATCACCCGCGGCGCCGCCCTGCACGACTACGGCAAGATCGAGATCCCTGACGCGATCCTGCAGAAGCCCGGCGCGCTCACCGACGAAGAACGCCTCGTCATC
>JAIEQQ010000413.1 GCA_019747615.1 Phycisphaerales bacterium | reverse complement strand
GCGCTCGAGAGCCAACTGTTTGCAAGGCTGGACTGAAAATCACCGGCCCAAAGTTCCTCGATCATGACGCGGGCAATGTCGTCGGTCTCCGAGACGCTCGGCTTACGCGCCGCCAGTTCGTCGGCGACGAGCGGCGTGAGCCCGAAGACGCGGATGTGCGCCACAAGCGCCCCCGTCGGCACGCTTCCCATCGGCAGCACCGACCTCCACGGCATGACGATCATCACAAACGGAAACAGCAGAACCAGTGAGCCCGCGACGATCCGCGGCACCGAACGCTCAACGACCCCAACAACCAATCGCCCGTTCCATCGCACGCCGCACTCCGGGCAACGCGGAGGCGCGTCGTCCGGTTTGAAGTTGTACTCGTAATCGCAGCCGGGGCAATGGCGCGACGTGCCAACGCGGCGTTTGAGGCCGCTGTAGATCAGCAACACGCCACCGAATGTGACCGCGTGAGTGAAGCCGTTGTCGGCAAAGATCGACCAGCGATTGTGAATTGCAACCGGCACGAGCGGCATGGCTATGACGAACGCGATCATCCCGACGAACGGCATCCACCGCGGCGGCTGACCCTCGCCCTCCTTCACGCGAAAACGCCGGCCCACCACGATGCTCAGCAGGATCGACGCGGCGAAGACCATCGCGAACCCGACCCACCGCACCGCCGTGAGGTCCGGGCGTGGGCGCAGCGGCTCCACCTCGCCGACGCCGATAGCCGTGACAATCCAGCCGGCCACCATCGCCAGCCCCAGCGGCAACACCCGCCGGCGGACCCAGTCCCGCGTGGGGATTCGGACTTCGGCGGGCGACGACGCCGCGGCGGTGGTCGACTTTGCCGCCGGGTTGCCTGTGGGGACGGCCGCGGGGTCATCGACGGGGGCGGCGGGATCGGATGGACCAGTGCCGAAGTTACCGGCCGGGCCAACGGCGTCGCCAGGCGCTTGCGGGTTTTCTGGATCCGATGGCGTCTGAGACACGAACATTCTCCGGATACCGCCCGGTTCGCAGCCGGTGATTCCGCCTGCGCGAGCGCCTAAACTTTCGAAACTATGCGCTCGACGGCTGGGAGCATGGTACCGACTTGTTGAGCGTCACTGCTGATCCGGTTGGTGATTGACGTCTTTCATCGCCGACGGGTATACCGAACGGCGTGCGAGAATCTTGAGAGTCCGGCTGTGTGTTTTCTGTCCGGTCAGGCCCGCTTTTCCATGAGTACGACCATGAATCCCTCCGCCCCCGCCCAACCCCCCGCACCCCCCGCAGCCCCCGCACCCGCGACGCTCCCGCAGCATCCCGAGGGCTCGATTTACCACATCACATCGTCGAAGGTCCACATGCCGGGGACCAACGGGGCGGCTAAGCCCGCCGCGAAGCCCCCCGGCGGCACCCGCGCCAGCGACAGCGTGCCGAACGCGACCATGATCAAGTGGCTGCGGGACATGATCCTGATCCGCGAGTTCGAGAATCGCTGCGCGCAGGCGTATCAGCAGGCCAAGATCGGCGGCTTCTGTCACCTCTATCTGGGCCAGGAAGCGCTCGCGGTCGGCACCATCAACTCCATCAACCACGACGACCCGATCGTCACGGCGTATCGCGACCACGGGCACGCGCTGGCACGCGGCATGGCGCCTCGGGCGTGTATGGCTGAGATGTTCGGCAAGCTCGCGGGATGCGCCAAGGGCAAGGGCGGGTCGATGCACATGTTCGACAAGCCGAACTGGAACTTCGGCGGGCACGGCATCGTCGGTGCGCAGACCCCCTTGGGCGCGGGCCTGGCGTTCGCCGCGAAGTACGAGCTTGAGGTCATGAAACGCAGCCTCGACGGATCACCGGCGAAGAAAAAGGTTTCGCTGGCGTATCTGGGCGATGGCGCGTTGAACCAGGGCGCGTTGCACGAGGCGATGAACCTTGCGGGCCTGTGGGGCCTCCCGGTCATCTTCGTCGTCGAGAACAACCGCTACAGCATGGGCACCGCCATCGAGCGCGGCACCACCATGGCCCACGATCTGCCCGCCAAGGGACGCGCCTACGGCATGGAGTCGATGACGATCGACGGCCAGGACATCCGCAATCTGTACGATCATTTCAAGCCGCTGGTGGATCGCTGCCGCGAGGCGCAGAGGCCGGCGTTTGTGGATCTGCTGACGTATCGGTACCAGGGTCACAGCATGAGCGACCCGCAGAAGTACCGCGTGAAGGACGAGGTCGAGATGTTCAAGTCTCGCGACAGCATCGCGCTGCTGGAGCAGCACTTGTTGACGGAGCGCAAGTGCATCAGCGAGGCGGACGTGGATGCGATCGTGGCCGAGTGCCGCGCGTTGTCGGAGGACTCGGTGAACTTTGCCGAGAGCGCACCGATGCCGGGGTTGGAAGAGCTGTACAGCGACGTGTACGCGAACATTCAGCCGAACCTGAGCCCGACGCGCGAGTACGTTCACGGTGCCAAGAACGAGCTGCTGTGATCATCGCGTGTGCGATGGGCCGCGTGCTGATTCGACGCTGAAGCCGTAGTGCTGATCGCGCTGGCGCGACGAGCGGTTATCATCGCACCATGTCACGACTCTCCAAGCCCTTTCGCACCGTGCTGCAGTTCGTCGGGATTGACTGGACCAAGATCAAGCGATCCATCCGCGGCTGGGGGCCGTACTGGTCCAACTACCGAGTCTTCAAGCGGCAGTACCGCGCGTCGTCGCGCGAGTTTCCGCTCAGCAACCTGTCGCCCTATCTGACGGATCGCTACGAGCCGGGCGGGACAGCGAGCGGCGCGTACTTCCATCAAGACCTGCTCGTGGCTCGCAAGATCCTGCAGCGCCGCCCGGCGCGCCATGTCGATATCGGCTCGCGCGTCGACGGCTTTGTCGCCCACGTCTCGCTCTTCATGCCGATCGAGGTGCTCGACGTGCGCGCGATTGACAGTCAGGTGCCCAACATGACGTTCCGTCAGGCCGACCTGATGAAGCCGCTGCCCGAGCTCGAGGGCCGATTGGAGTCTGTCTCGTGTCTGCACGCGCTTGAGCACTTCGGCCTCGGCCGCTATGGCGATCCGATCGACTACGACGGGCACATGAAGGGCTTTGATGCGATGGCGAAGCTGGTCGCGCCCGGGGGCATCTTTTACCTCTCGGTGCCGATCTCGGCCAAGCAGCGCGTGGAGTTTGACGGGCAGCGCGTGTTCGCGATGCCCACGCTCCTGCGGATGGCCGCGGCCCAGTTTGACGTGCTGAGCGTGAGCTACGTTGACGACGCCGGTCGCCTGCACGCCGACCTGCCCGCGACGCACGAGGGCGTTGGCCAAACGTTCGGCCTGAAGTACGGCTGCGGCATCCTGGAACTGCGAAAACGGGCTTGATGATGCGCCGAAAGCGCCCCGCACCCCCCCGCCCAGCATGTGACGCGCTATGATCTGCGAACCCATTTTCTCGGGATTTGTTCGCATTGAAGAGGATCTTTCAGATGCCCACCGCTTTCGCTGATATCGATTTTTCCAAGCCCCTGCCGTCGGCCACGGGGGATCGCCAAATCCAGTTCCGCGAAGCCCTGCGCGAGGCCATGAGCGAGGAGATGCGCAAGGACGATCGCGTGTTCCTGATGGGCGAGGAAGTCGCGTACTACAACGGCGCGTACAAGGTCAGCCAGGGCATGCTCGACGAGTTCGGCCCCCAGCGCATCATTGACTCGCCCATCAGCGAGAACGGCTTCGCCGGGCTTGCGGTCGGTGCCGCGATGTACGGCCTGCGCCCGATCATCGAGTTCATGTCCTGGTCGTTCTCGCTGGTTGCCGCCGATCAGCTCTTGAACAACGTCCCCAAGATGCTCTACATGTCCGGCGGCCAGTGGGGCTGCCCCATCGTCTTCCGCGGCAACAACGGCGCCGGTGGCCAGCTCGGCTCCACGCACTCGTGGACCGTCGAATCCATGTACGCGACGGTGCCCGGCCTGAAGATCGCCATCCCCAGCAACCCCTACGAGGCCAAGGGCCTGCTGAAGACCGCGATCGTCGACAACGACCCGGTCTTCTTCCTCGAGTCCGAGCGCATGCTCAGCGACAAGGGCCACGTTCCGGAGGAGGAGTACTACATCCCCTTCGGCAAGGCGGCTCTGCGTCGTGGCGATTGGTCCGGCGAGCGCAACAGCGATATCACGCTGGTGTCGTTCGGTCGGCCGGTGAACTTCTGCATCGACGCCGCGGACGAGCTTGAGAAGGACGGCATCGTGTGCGATGTCCTGGACATGCGCACGGTGCGCCCGCTGGACATCGACAGCATCATCCAGAGCATCAAGCGCACGAACAAGATCGTCGTCGTTGATCAGTGCTGGCCCTTCGCCAGCATCGCCAGCGAGGTCGTCACGCAGGTGTGCGAGAAGGCCTTTGACTATCTCGATCACCAGCCGGTGCGCGTGAATACGGACGACGTGCCGACGCCATACGCGAAGAATCTGGAGATGGAGTATCTGCCGCACAAGGGAAAGATCATGGCGGCGGTGCGGGGGGTGATGCGGCGGGCGTGAGTCTGCCGGCGTTCCCGCCGCGAAGCTCAAAGCAGCAAAGCAGCAAAGCTCAAATCGATACAGGGGTTCGGGATGCCGCGGCTGAAACCTGACTTTCTTGAGCGGATAGAGCATTGCTGCGACCGAGTGGTCTTGGTCGCGAAGGCGCTCGACGATAAGGGCGTGTCTCGGAGACTTTCG
The DNA here is from genome assembly GCA_019747615.1 of Phycisphaerales bacterium. The sequence goes on along the minus strand of JAIEQQ010000413.1, from coordinate 3,221 downwards.
GATCAGTTGCTCGCGGCAGGCACATCGATCGGTGCGAACGCGTTTGAGGCCGATGAAGCGATGAGCCGGAAGGACTTTGTGAAGTGCCTCTGCATCGCTGTGAAAGAGGCCAAGGAGACGCGGTTTTGGATTCGATTGATCGGACGACAAGGTTGGATCGGGACTGCCCGGTTACGTGAGTTGGAGTCAGAAATCGTGGCCATCAAGAAGATCATGGGATCAATGATCGGTCGTACTGTTCGGACGAAGGCGAAGCCTGTTTCTATTTGAGCTTTGCTGCTTTGAGCTTTGAGATTTTGCTATGCCCAAGAACCTGACCATGCCGCGCCTCTCGGACACGATGGAAGTCGGAACGATCGTCAAGTGGCACGCCAAGCCCGGCCAGAAGGTCAAGGCTGGCGATGTGCTGGCTGACATCGAGACCGACAAAGCCACGATGGAGATGCAGACGTTCGAGGACGGCGTCATCGCTGCGCTGAACGTCAACGAAGGTCAGGCGGTGCCCGTCGGCACGCTCATTCTCTCGTGGGATGGCGGCGTCGGCGGCGCTGAGGTCAAGGGCGGCGCAAAGCCCGCGGCTGCGGCCGCGAGCGTTGGCGGGAGCAACTCCGTTGGGACCGCGACCGCGACAGCCGTTGCCACTATCTCCACGTCTGCCGGTGATCGCGTGTTCGCTTCACCCCTGGCTCGCAAAATCGCCGCGGACAGCGGCGTTGACCTGACGCAGATCGAGGGCACCGGCCCGAGCGGCCGCGTTGTCCGCAAGGATGTCGAGAGCTTCATCGCACGCGGTAGCGGTGCTCGCTCGACGAGCAACGGCTTCCACGCGCCCGCGCCCATCAGCGCGACGCCGGCTCCCGCGGCGGCCCGCGCAGGTGCGCCCGTGCCCGCCTCGCCGATCGCGGCCGGCACCGTGCCGGGCTCTGCGTTCACGCTCGTCGGTTCGCCGTTGACGCGCCAGACGGTCGCGCTCTCAAACATGCGCCGCACGATCGCCACGCGCCTCGTCGAGAGCAAGACCACCATCCCCCATTACCAAGTCACGCTCGCGGTGCGGATGGACAACCTGGTGGCGCTGCGTCAGCAGCTCAACGACCAGCTCGCGGCACAGGGCGTCAAGCTCAGTGTCAACGACTTCATCGTTCGCGCGTGCGCATTGGGCATGCACCAGCACCCGTACGTCAACTCCCGCTGGATCGGCACCAAGGGCGCCGAGTCCATCGAACTTCTTGACACCGTCAACGTCGGCGTGGCGATCTCGCTGCCGGCGGAGAAGGGCGGCGGGCTCGTCGTCGCGACGATCCGTCAGGCCGATCAGAAGGGCCTGCGTCTGATCTCCAGCGAGACCAAGGCCCTGGCGGAGAAAGCCCGCACCAAGGGCCTCACGATCGACGAGATGGGCGACAGCACCTTCACGATCAGCAACCTGGGCATGTTCGGCGTTGAGCACTTCACCGCGATCATCAACCCGCCCAACGCCGCGATCCTGGCTGTGGGCGCCGCGGTCAAGAAGCCCGTCGTCGTCACGCGCAACGGTGTCGACACGCTGGAGATCGGTCACGAGATGCAGATGACGATCTCGAGCGATCACCGCATCGTTGACGGCGCGATGGCCGCGGCGTATCTCTCCAGCGTGAAACAAATGCTCGAGACACCCGCGACACTGCTGGTCTAATGGCTCAAGAGAAGGCGTGCTCTCGCACGCCGCCACGCCATGCCGCGCCGAACGCCCCCGGCCCGTTCGATGGATCGCGCCGAGCGGCCCGCGCAGCCAGCGTTGGTCACTGATCGACCGGGCCAGCATCCAAGGTGGCGAAGAGATTCCATACCGCTTCACCACGAAAGGCAGATTCATGTCTCGACTCATCACTTCTTCGCTTCTGACGGCCGCTCTTGCGCTGACTGCTCTTGGCGGGTGCGCATCAAACCGCACATTTGTGCTCCAGCCGCCCGCGGTGCAGGCAGTAACGTTCAAGAGCGTGAGCATCAAGCCGGCGGACTCAGCGATCGAGGTGGCGCCGGATGATCGCGCGGAGTTTGAGAAGTCGCTGAGTGAGAAGCTGACGAAGGTCTTCGGCTCGGCGCCGACGGCGCAGGGCGATCTGGTCCTGCAGTATCGCTTCGTGCTCAACGACAAAGGCAACACCGCGTACCGGGTCGGCAGCAACGTCTTGAACCTTGTCGGCTCGCCGTTCTACGGCTTCGGCGATGGCGCGATCGGCGTCGAAGTCGTGTACTCCAAGCGCGACGGCACCAAGCTGGCCCACATCGTCACCGACGGCACGCTCTCGGGCGCGTTCGGCAACACCGGCAGCGCAATCGGCGAGGCGACGAGCTCGATCGCGAAGTACGCCGAGCAGAACTTCGCGCCGCCGCCGCCGGTTGAGTGAGCGTCCGACGGGCGTGAATCGATCAGGCCTTCGGTCAGAGACTGAGCGGCACCGTTGGCGGACAAGCGCGCCGGCGTTGCGACAGATCACGTGCAAGAGCGCGTCAGGACGCGGAAGGTCAGCTGGCGGCCGGCGTGCAGTGCAGCGCGACGCGGTTGCCTTCGCTGTCCTCAAACTCCGCGACGAACCCCAGCTCACCGATCGAGGTCTTGGGATAGAGCACCTTGGCGCCGAGCCGCGCGACGGTCATCAGCGTTGCGTCGATGTCCGTGCACGCGAAATAGACCCGCGTGCCATCGTGTGAGGGGACGTAGCTCTCGCCCCCCACGAGCGCGCCGCTGATGACCGGCTGACCGTCAACAGCCGGGAACAAAGCCATGTCAAGATTGTCGATGCGGGCCCGTTCGAACTCGATCGAGAAGAGCTCGCTGTAGAACGCGACGGCGCGATCGAGGTCGGTCGCGGGGATTTCGAAGTACCTTGCTCCGCCTGCGAACATCGCTCGCCTCCATGTGATCAATCAGTCGTCAGCGTCAGAACGCCGGTCAATGCACGCGCTTGAGATAGATCTCTTGGTTTCGGTGCGACAACATGTACGGCCCGCGGGCCATATAGGTCCCGGGCGGCCAATCGCGTAGGAACTGGATCATGCCCGTCACCGTCGATGGGGCCATGCCGACGAACATGTCACAACTCGCGGCGATCAGCGAGTCAATCAGCACCTCGCGCCCCAGTCGCTCGCCGTCGGCGTTGTCCATGCGATGCAGGCCCGTGCCATCCGACGCTCGCGTAGCGCTCGTCGCCACGACGCGCGGACCGAGGCGCTCACGA
>JAIEQQ010000673.1 GCA_019747615.1 Phycisphaerales bacterium | reverse complement strand
TCGGGCATCGGGCATCGGGCATCGGGCATCGGGCATCGGGCATCGGGCATCGGGCATCGGGCATCGGGCATCGGGCAGATGCAACCCGTTCATCACGCCGCAACGCGCGTGATGCGCCAGGCCCAACGCCCAATCCGTGACGCCTGTTCCCCAGTGCCGAGTGCCCAGTGCCCAGTGCTTCAGCCCTCACACATTCCCGCCGCCGTCGATGCCGTTGGTGTACGGGATCGAGAAGTTGATCACCGTGTTATCGCGATACACGCCCGCGACAAGATTCGCGATCACAATCCCGCGGCCCACGATCGCCGCGTCGTGCGAGACCGTGCAACGGGCGACGCGGTTGCCGTTGAGCCCGACCAAGGAGATGCCGGCGAAGGTCGGTGTCCCGCCGCCGTTATAAATCAGGCGCGCGACCACGCAGTCTTCAACCGTCCAGCACGAGCCGGCAAGATTCATACCCGTGATCGAGAGGTTCCCGTCGCTCGCGACGGTCGTGGAGCCGATCGCGTTGGCGCGGCAGCGGCGAGCGACGCAACTTCGCGAGTTCGTCGACTGCAGGTTGATACCGCCGACCCGCGCGTTCATCATACAAACATCCTCGAAAAGGGCATTCGTCAGCGCGCTGACACCCGAGATGCCCGCGCTGCCCCCGACAACGTTGCCGTTGCGGATCGTGATGTTGTCGCGGATTCCGCTCACCAAGATCGCCCCGACAGAGGTCGACGAACTGGTCACGGTGAAGCCGTTGAGGTCCAGCGTCACGTCGTCGGCCGTGATCGTGATCACCGTTCCGCTTGCCGACAGATTCGCCGTAAGCACGTACGACCCAGGGTTTGAGATCGTGACCGGCCCGGTGCTGATCGGCGTGCGCCCGTCGAACGCACCGATGGGCGGCGTGCCCGGCGCCGGAATCCTGTTGTAGATCTCGTCAGTCGTCCGTCCCGTCGGTGCCACCGCCCCCGCCGGCGGATTCAGCGGGCCCGCCCGCGCGATCGCCGCCAAGGCTCCGATCCCCGCAACACCAAGTAGCGCCCGACGTTCAAGGTCATCCATACCCCAACATAACACGCGGCCACGTCACACGCCACAACATCCCACCGAGTTTTTAGCCATCGAAGCGAGAAATCGGCAATCGGCAATCGGCCGTCGGGCAAGGCCCGCGCCGTGCCACCGACCTCGAAACGAGGTCGGTGGCACGATCGCACCCGGTTCGTTTCACGTTCACGTTCACGTTCACGTTCATTCTCCCCTACCGTCCCTCTCCATGGGCATCGCCGACCGAGACTACACCCGCACCGACGCCGTCAGCACCGCCGCGCCGAGCGCCTCAGGGCGCGGCACCGGCCCCCGCACCGCACGCCGAACCGGCCGCGGACGCAACAGCCCCTGGCGCGTCACCACCTGGCTCATCGCTCTCAACGCCCTGATCTTTGTCCTCGGCACGTATGTCATCACCGGGACGCAATGGCAGCCGTTCGGGCGCGAGATCCTCGTCGGCGTCACCGCCGCGGACGTGAGCAAAGCGTTTGTCTTCGCCAACACCGCCCCGATGCCCACTCCCGACAAGGCCGGCGTCTTCGCGCGCCCGCTGCTGGTCGGCGATCTTGACACGCAAGGACGCCCGCTCATCGACCCGCGCACCGGCACCGCCGCCCTGCGCGTCATCGGGCGCGATCTCTACGTCCAGCAGCCCGTTGTCTACGCGTGGGGCCACTTTTCCACCGCCAAGGGCTTCTTCGGCCTCGAAGTCTGGCGCTTCGTCACCTTCCAGTTCCTGCACGCCGGGCTCATCCATCTCGGCTTCAACCTCATGGGGCTCTACTTCGTCGGCTACCTCGTTGAAGACTACCTCGGCTCGCGCCGCTTCCTGGCCTTCTACCTCACCTGCGGCATCTTCGGCGCGCTGATGTACCTCCTGCTGAACCTCACCGGCAACCTGATGGTCCACCAGTTCGGCTTGGCATGGGCGAACTACGTGCCCTTCCTGCTCTTTGACAGCATCTTCACGCCGCTGGTCGGCGCCAGCGCCGGCATCTTCGGCATCCTCCTGGCCGCGGCGTTCATCGCGCCCGATGAACGCATCGACGTGCTCTTCATCATCCCGATGAAGATGCGCATCGCGGTCTACGGCTTCACGATCCTCGCCCTGGGCAACCTGCTCTTCGGTTCATCAAACGCCGGCGGCGAGGCGGCACACATCGGCGGCGCAATCGCCGGGTTCTTCTTCATCCGGCGCATGCACCTGCTCCGCGATTTCTTCGACCTCTTCGGCGACTCTCGCCCCCCGGCGCACCACGCGGGCGACAAAGCGCCGCGTTCGTTCCTCTCACGCCTCTTGGGCCCCTCGCCGCTGGTGCCCGATGATGCGGAGATCGAACGCATACTCAAGAAGATCTCCGCCTCCGGGCTCGACAGCCTCAACGACAGCGAGAAAGAGACGCTCAAGCGCCACTCGGAACTAAAGAGGCAATCCTCGTGAGCCCGCAGCCCCACGGATGCTGAAAGACGCCCCGTCCGCAGCGACCGCAATCAACGCTGAACTCCACCGATGCCACCGGATCCCCCCATTCCGCCTGCGACATCGGACGACGGCCGAAGTCGCTCGGTCTGGACCGAAGCGCCCTTCATCGCGTTCTTCGCTGAGGGATTGAAGCTCGCCCTGGCCACCATCATCGCCGTGGCACTGCTTGGCGGCACCTCGTTCTGGTCCGCGTCCTTTCTGTCTGCGAGTTTCTCGCTCGGGCTCGCGCTCATCGCCGTGATCTTCGGCTTGGTCACCGCCCGCTCGCTCTACCGCGGCATCGGCCTCTATCGCGCCTCTCGCCGCATCAAGTCCTTCAAGTGCCCCCACTGCGGCTACGACGTCGCCTCACTCTCCATCGCCGGCACCTGCCCCGAGTGCGGCGGACGCTTCGACCTCTCTCCCAGCGAGTGGGATCGCCTCACGCTCGAAGTCGAGCGCCGCCTCCGCGAACGCGATGCGAAAAAGCCGGAGTGACGAATACACTCGCACCGATGTCCAGCGCCGCACCCCAGACGACCCGCACCAGTAAGCCCAGCGCCGACGGTTCCCACGGCTCGCGCCTGAGCCCCATGTCCACCGTCCTCTGGGCGCTCTACGTCGGCATGTCCTGGACCTGGTGCATCGGCATGTTCCTGCCGATCATCCTCCTGCGCGACTACGGCCTCTGGTCCTTCGCGTTCTTCGCCATCCCCAACGTCCTGGGCGCCGCCGCGATGGCGTGGATCTATAGCCCGCAGACAAGCGCCGCGTTCGTCCAGCGACACCGCGCCGCGTGCTCAATCTTCTCGATCGTCACCGCGGCGTTCAATCTCTTCTTCCTCATGCACCTGGCCAACCGCTGCGCTAGCGATGACATCCGCTCCACCGCCATGCTCGTCGGCGCGTTCGTCGCCGTCGCGTGCGTTGTGCTTCTGCCGCGGCGTGCGACGATTGTCGCTGCGCTGGTCTTCATCATCTCGCTGGTCGCGATCGGCTGGTCGTTGACCAATGGCGACGCTCGCTCGCCGCTCGACGCCGCGTTCACGAGCACCGCATGGCGACCGGACCTCCTCGCGATCGCGCCCGTACTGGCCCTCGGCTTTCTCACCTGCCCATGGTTCGATGTGACCTTTCAGCACGCCGTGGTACACGCGGGCGCTCGCCGGAAGCCCGTCTTCGCGCTGGGCTTCGGCATCTTCTTCCTGGCGATGATCGTCTTCACGCCGTTCTACGCGGCTCAGTTCATCGACCCCGCCTCGCTCTCGCCCGGCGCGACCAAGGCCTTCGTCGCCCTGGCCTCGCTGCCGATCGCGATCCACCTCATGGCCCAGCTCACGTTCACGATCGCGGTCCACGTGCAGCACGTCGCGACGCCGACTCAGGCGACATCGCTCGCCGCGCCCGCCCCGGCCGACGCGATCGCGCAAACCTCCCACATCCGCGAGTGGATCTGGGCCCTCATCGGCGCACTGGCCCTCGGCGGCCTCGTCTTCGCATTCAACGCCCCACCCCTCGCCCGCCTCACCCCCTTCGAAACCGTCTACATGACCTTCATGGCCTTCTACGGCCTGGTCATCCCCGCGTACGCCCTCAACTGCGCCATCCCCACCGCCGACCGCACCGCCGGCCCCACACGCGCCAAGCTCATCATCACCACGCTCGGCATCCTCGGGGCCTCGCCGTTCTTTGTCCAAGGATTCCTCTTGGGCATGCCCAACGCACTGGTCCTGGGTGTCGGTGTGCTCTTCCTCTCGCGGGCCGTCACGATGTTGCTGCACCGACGCGCCGCCGCGTGAGCGAATCGCCCACGCACCGCACTTACCGCCGCGCACCCCCACCCCCCGCGGCGCCCGCGTTGACACGATCTTCACACGCCCTTGACACGACCTGCACACCAAATCGTGCCCCGCGATCACGCGCGCCGGTAGTATGTTCCCGAACGCGACGTAAAGGTGTTCCAAACGCTCCGGCCAACAGCGCACTCCAAACTCCGCCTTCCCCTCCTGCAAGCACCGTCCTTTTCACGTTCACGTTCACGGTCACGGTCGCTCGCCCGCCGCCCCGTCCCGCTCTGCCTTCGTCCTATTTGCGATTTGCAAATTTGCCATTTTCCGGAGCCCTCCCATGGCCACGGCCACCTCCCAGCCCCAAACCAGCGACCTCCTCCGCGCCGCCGTGCGCCACGCACCCAAGAACACCGCGCAGGGCTGGCAGGAACGCCTCTTCACCTTCTGGTTCAACGGACTCGTTTACAACCAGATCTGGGAAGACCCGGACGTTGACGCCGAGGCCCTGCAGCTCGGCAGCCACAGCCGCATCCTGACGATCTCCTCGGCGGGCTGCAACATACTGCACTATTTGCGCCACAACCCCGCCGCGATCACTGCGGTGGACCTGAACCTGCACCATCTCAGCGTCGCGCGGCTGAAGCTCGCGTGCATGAAGCACCTGCCGGACGCCGAGTCCATGTTCCAGTTCTGGGGCGCTGGGGACAACCCCAAGAACGTCGCGGCGTTCTTCGAGCATGTCGAGCCCCACTTGGACCCGGTGACGCGCAAGTACTGGACCAAGAGCAACGCCGTGGGCCGCCAGCGGATCAGCTACTTCGAGACAGGCTTCTATAAGAAGTCACGCCTGGGCCACCTGCTCGCGGGCATTCACAACCTGCTGAAGGCCACCGGCCGCAACCCCGAACGCTTGATCGAGCTGCGTGACGACGAGGCCGGGCGGGCCGCGATGTTTGAGAAGATGTACGGCAAGATGTTCGCCAATCGGTTCCTCGGCTGGCTGAGCAAGTCGCCCCTGAGCGTCTTCAACCTCGGCATCCCGCCCGAGCAGTTCCGCGCCATGCAGATTGAGAGCCAGGGCGAGCTGCTCCAGAGCTATCGCGATCGCGTGCAGCGCCTGATCTGCGCCTGGTCGCTTGATAGCAACTACTTCGCCTGGCAGGCGTTGGGGCGGCGCTACGACGTGCAGCGCCGCAAGGGCGTCCCGCCGTACCTCAAGCCCGAGTTCCGCGACGCCATCCGCAGCGGCCTTGATCGCGTGACGACCGTGCAGATGTCCACGATCGACCACCTCGCCGCGGCGGAGCCCGGCTCGTACAACGCCTTCGTCTTCCTGGATTCGCAGGACTGGATGACGCCCGAGATGATGACCAAGCAGTGGACACACATCGCCCGCGTCGGCCAGCCCGGCAGCCGGATCATCTTCCGCACCACCGCCAGCGCCTCGCCGATCGAGACGGCGCTTCCGCCGGAGTTGCTCAAGCGGTTCGAGTACCACGCGACGGAGTCCAAGCGGTTCTACCTCGCGGATCGCTCGGCGATCTACGGCGGGTTCCACTTGTATACGCTGAAATGAAGTGGCAAAGTGGCAAAGTGGCAGAGTGGCGGGCGTGCGGGGCCGCTCGTGGCGTTGAAAGGTGGTCCGTATGAACAGTTCACCACCGACGACAACACCCGCGACCGCAAGCCCAGGCACCCGCGCGAACTCCATGGTTGAACTGAAACCCAGCCCGCACGCCGAGCAGATGGACTCGATCTATCGCTGGACGCGCCACATCTACGACGTCAGCCGGAAGTTCTATCTCTTCGGTCGCGACAGTCTTCTGAAAGACCTGAACGCCCCGCAGAACTCGACCGTCCTGGAGATGGGCTGCGGCACCGCCCGCAACCTCGCCAAGCTCAGCGCGATGCGCCCGGACCTGAAGCTCCTGGGGCTGGACGCCTCGGCCCAGATGCTCGAAACGGCGTCGAAGAAGCTCGCCGACCCGGCCTTGCGCGAGCGGATCACGCTTCGTCAGGGCCTCGCCGAAGAGCTTGACCTGCCGCTGATGTTCGGCGTGAGCGGCCCGCTGCCGCGGGTGTTCTTTTCGTATTCGCTGACGATGATCCCGCCCTGGAAAGGCGCACTGGACGCGGCCCTTCGCGTGGTGCCCGTCGGCGGCGAGATCCACATCGTGGACTTCTGGGATCAAGGCTCCTGGCCCGGCCCGACGCGCTGGGCCCTCCGGCGCTGGCTCAAACTCTTCACCGTCGAGTTCCGCCCTGAGCTGATGGCGTATCTGGAATCGCTCGCACGCGATGGGAAGATTGATCTCCACGTCAAGTCGATTTTCGGGCGGTACGCGTTCAGCGCGCGGGTGGTGCGGCGGGTGTGAGGCACCCCGCGATTCGACGCCACGCTCACTCGGCTGATGATTTTTGTTCGAGGTAGGTCGCTGCAATCAATCGAGTTGCCTGGCCCGATTCAGCATCAAGCGCTTCGCGGGCGCACTTGACCGCGTCTGTCATTGGCAGGGTTGTCAGTAGGCCGTCCAGAGCCGCGGCCTTCAGGCAGTCGGTTCGTGCCGATTGATACAACGCCGTGAGCTCCTGCAATGAGATGCTCCGACCTTGCACAAGCAAGCGAACCGCACACGAGGCCGACGGCTGAACCTCCGTGGCCGCAATCGCTTTCAGATGCGTGGTGATCGCGGGCATCGCCGCGATGAACAAGTCATCGAGGTCATTCCAGTACGAGTCAATGTCAAGGACCGCGGCCACGAGTCCCTGATCGCTCCCAGTCAGCGAAATCTGTTGCAGCCACGCACCGCACGCGGCAGCGAGATCGGACCAGCGGGCGTATTCGTATGGCCACTCGTCCGGCTGCAACCGACGGCGAGGTTCCCACTGCTCCCACCTCAAGATTTCTGAGCGAGCGCGGTCAGTGATGTCATGCATGATCGAGCCCTCTGGTCGTCTCAGATGTTCGCAAATGGCGACGCCCACATCCGGGACATTATTCAGCATCGGGGCGACGATTGCGACGCTCGCAGTTCGTGCAGACCTTCGACGGTTTGGTGTGCGGCGGTTCGATCGCGTGTTATCCCGGTCTCAACCCAGCCGCGAGCGCGAGCTCGCGGATGAACAAACTTCAGCGCAGGGTGTCCGGCAGCGTCGGTTGTCTGCGGCGGGCAGGCGGGGGACGCCTGCCCCACGGCGTGGGGGTCGCCGGGTATTATTTCTCCCGACGGGCTCGCACCGTCGGCCGGGCAGGTACCTCTGACGACGTTCGCCATGTGGGTCCGGCAAGTCCGATTTCGATTCTTCGCCCGAGGTATCGCGGTCCGGACGGTTGCTGACGATTGGCTCGGGCGAGGTTTGAACCGTGAACATTTACGTTGGCAATCTCCCGTTCGGCACCACCCAGGAAGAACTCGCAGAGGTCTTCAGCGCCCACGGCACCGTCGCCGGCTCGTCGATCATCATCGACCGCGAAACCGGTCGCTCACGCGGCTTCGGCTTCGTCGAGATGCCCAACGATGATGAGGCCCGGCGCGCCATCGAGGCCATGAACCAGGCCGACTTCGGCGGCCGCGCGTTGGTCGTCAACGAGGCCCGCCCGAAGGAGCCCCGCT
>JAIEQQ010000721.1 GCA_019747615.1 Phycisphaerales bacterium | reverse complement strand
CGAAGCTCCCCCCGATCGCCTCCACCAGCTCGCGCACGGTCGTCGCGTTTCGATCGTTGACGATCGGCAGACCATTCGGCCCCGGAGTCACCGGGGGGTTGGTCGGGTTGGCGGGATTCGGGTTCGGGTTCGTTGGGTTCTCCGCGAGATCCGGCAGGAAGAACTCGTCAACGTTCTTGAATGGGACTTTCCACCCTTCGCGGAGGTTCATCACCGGACCGTTGGCGGTCTGGCTGACCGAGATCACCTGACCCTCGACGCGTTGATTTGTTTCTGTGAGGCCTGAGACGAACGCACCGACGAGACCACCCGCGGTGGACATCTGATTTTGCGCGACGAGGTCGCCAAGCTTGCGCTCAAGCGTGAGATTCGCCTCGATCGAGCGGATCGAGTTGAGCTGCTGCAACAGCGCGTTGGAGTCGTTGGGCTTCAGCGGATCCTGCCGCGTCAGCTCGGAGAACATGATCTTCACGAACTCATCGCTCGAGAGGCTGCTGAAGCCGCTGGCGGGAGTGGAAGCGGCCGTCGTCGTGTTGCCGGTGGTGATCGGGTCCATGCCCAATCCAGAGCAAGCGGCGGGCCAGTCGTTTGGCCATCACATCAGGCCAGCACATGCACGCGTGAAGGCGTGACCACGTTCAGCGACTCGTCGCTGGATCCGCCGCGCACAAATGCGCCGATGTCATCGGCAGCCGCCACGCGCTCGCTCGCGCGACGCCATGATTGATCGCCCGAGCCGCGCCCGCTGTCGTTCCAGCCGTCTCGCGAGCTGGACTGGCCATCGGCCTCTGCGCCGAAGCCGTTGAAGCCGCCCGCCGGGTCATCAGCACGCGCCGTGTCGTTCGCCGCCGGCGCTGGCGAATCGGTCGCTCGCGGCTGCGTCAGCGTTGCATCAAGCCGTACTTCGAGCTTGTCAACGCGCAGCCCCTTCTGCTCCAGCGACGATCGCACATCGGCCTCAAGCTCGCGAAGCGAATCAACCGCGCTCTCGCTCGACGCATCGAGTCGCACGTTGACGCCGGAATCGGTCATGTCCAGGTGAATGCGGAGCTGGCCGAGTGCTTCAGGCTGCAGGCGGATAAGCAAAGCCCCGCCGCGCTGATTCACCGCCGAGGCGAGCCCGCGCTGAAGCTGCGATTCGAGCGATGGCGACTGCTCCTTCGTTCCAAGCGCGCTGTCCCCGTTGGCCGAGGCGAATCGCCCGCCTTGAGAGCGAGCATCACCGACGCCCGCGACACCACCGGCGCGAGCGCCGCCGTCGACGGTCGGTGCTGCGACGTCCTTCAGATCAGCGCCCGGCGTGGCCCGCGAGATCGACGCGAGTTCGGGCGAGATCGCCCGGATCGCGCTGGCGTCGACGGCTGATGTGCCCTTTGCCGCGCTCGTCGAGAGGGAGTCCGCGGCACTCGCGGCTCGGGCACTGTCCGCCCGCTCGCTCGCGCCGTTTGATCGTTCACTTGCAACGTTGTGACTCGTGACGCCTCGGTCCTGCGTCGCGTTCTTCGCGCCGATCGCGCCATCGGCGATTCCACTGCCCGCTTCGCCTAGCAAAGTCCGCAGCGACCGAGCAATCTCGACCCCGCGCGTTGCATCACCCGCGGCGTTTTCGCTCCCTTCACCAGCGCCGCGTGATCCGCGAGCGCCGCTGGCATTCCGCTCACCGCGCGCCGCGCCGTTGCCATCCGTGGCAGCCAGCACCGATCCGTGGATGCTGCTGGGCCGCAGCAGCCGCTCGGCCACCGATGGATCAATCGTGAGCAGAAGCTCATTGAGCGAATCCACCGTCAGCGGCTTGCGAGTCAGCTCCGCAATCTGGCGCGACACGGATGCAGCCGTGCGCTGAGCCTGGGGCGACGACAGAGTGCTCTCGCCGCCGGCCCGCGCCACAGTCGCAGGCGCACCGGGCTCGCCACGCGCCGCGTCAGCGCCGCGATCCGCGCTCGGAATCCGCTCGATCACCGCGGGGGCCGCAGCCGGATCGCGCGAGGTCGCCGTTGTCACATTCGCAATCGTCTCGCCATCAGGCTTGGCGAGTTCCACGTTGCTCGCCTCGTCCGAGTCGGACTTCGGCGCGGTGGCCGCGGCATCGCTCGCGTCCAGCCGGTTGGTCGGCGCCGGTTCCGTCCGCGTTCCATCGGCTTCAATACTCGCCGTACCGCTTTGGCCGTCGCGCCACGACACCTCGGAACGCGTCGCATCCGTGCGAGCCTCGCCCGCGGCATCCTCGCCCTCCACCGCATCACTTTCAACCGACGCGCGATCCTCATGCGCCGCGACATCGCCGCGATCCTCATCACCCTCGCTCGTCACGCGAGCCTTCGGTTCGAGACCACCTACCTCGCGCGCGGGCTCGGTGTCCGCCGCCCGGCGTTGCAACGTCTCGGCGAAGGTCTCCCGATCACCCGCGCCAGCATCGCGACTCTTCTTCATCTTGGCCGATGGCCCCGGCTGCGCCGCGACCGTCGAGATCAGCACATCGCGCTCCGTCGATCGTCTCGTGAGCGATGCCGCTGTGCCGGCTTTGCTCGACGGGAGGAGGCCGATCGACGCCGCGGCTGGTGTGGTGGTCGTCATGGCGATCGCTACTGGCGTGGTGGTCGAGGCGTTGCGGGCGTGCCCGGCACATTGCCGGCACCCGCGGGGGGTGGTGGCGCGGTGATGCCGCGCGTCCTCAAGCCCTCTAGCAACTCTGCTGCCACGCTGTCATTGCCCTTGACGAACTCGCCGAGAATCTTGGCACGCACGCCCTCTTCCATCGCCGCGAGATAGTCCAGCGTCTCGGTACGCTTGCCCTCGGCGAGCAGGACCTGCAAGATCTGCTTGGCGGCAGCAGGTTTCTGCGCTTCCAGCGCAGAGAGCGCCTGCTTGAACTGCTTGTCGCCGCCGGTGTTGTTGATCTCGGCCTGCTTGGCGTCAAGCTTCTTGCGGATCTCGGCGACCTCGGCCCTGTCCTTTTCGAGTTCGGCCTGCTGTTTCTGCAACGCCGCCTGAAGCTGTCGCGACTCCTCGCGGATCCGCATCACGCTGGCAAGCTCCGCCTCGCCCTTGTCCCGCGCCGCGTTGATCGCCTGCTCGGATGTCACCGAGTCGCCGGTGCGTTTGGCCTGCTCGTTCTGCGACTTCGATTGCTCGACCTTCGCGATCGCCTCGGCCGCGATTCGCGCCTTCTCGTCGGTCACCGTCTCGGCCAACATCTCGCGAACGCGCTGCACACGATCAGAGTCCAGCCGGTCGCTGGAGCGCAGCCAGAGAACGACAGCGATCACCGCCGCGAGGTTCATCACCGCCAGCACCGCCACGATGTTCCACAACGTCTTCATCTGCTTGCTCCGTCACGCACGTTTCGATCACCTGGCTCGGGCGATCGCACGAGAACCCGTGTGTTCCACATCGCCCACGCTCCCGGCCCGCATCAGCACCAGATCGTCCAGCTCCGCGGTCTCGCGACGCTCGGCGTCCATCTTCCATCGCGCCAGTTGCTTGTCCTTGAGCGTTTGCACCGCCTTGCGCTGCACAGTCGCCGCCAGGAGTTGCTGGCGCGCGATCGCGAGCTTCTGGTGCAGCCCGGCCGCCTGGAGCGCGACGCGTTGCAGCTCGATCATCGTGTGCAGCGAGCCGCTCGCCTGCGCGCGAATGTCGTCGATGCGCACCGAGGAACCAGCGCTGAGCTGCCCTCGCATCAGATCGCGCGAGAGAACCATCGATCGCTGCATCTTGATCGCCTGATCCATCAGTTGCTGCCGCTGGGTTTCGAGGCGAGCAACCTCCTTCTGTCGCTCTTGCTCTGCGCGCACGCGCATCCGAAGCACCACCTCAAGCTCGAATCGGAACTTCTTCGCCACGCACTACCTCCTGGGCGCCTGAGCCCGCGCGTTGATCTCCATCGCCAGCCGCACCATTCGTTCTCTGGAGGCGCTAAACGCCTCGTCCTCGGCGCTGGTCTGCCGCAACAACTCGTTGATCCGGGGCGAGTAGTCAATCGCCAGATCGGTCTCCCCGTCGGACCCCTTGGCATACGCGCCGATCTGGATCAGATCCTCGCTCTTGCGATACGACGCCAGCACGCGGACCATCGTGCGCCGTGCGCCGATGTGCGCCGGGTCGCACACCTCATCGGCAACACGCGAGATCGAGTCCAGCACATCGATCGCCGGGTAGTGCCCGCGCTGCGCCAGCGCTCGCGACAAGATCACATGCCCGTCCAAAATGCCGCGCGCCGCATCGGCGACCGGCTCGGTCATGTCGTCGCCCTCGACCAGCACGGTGTACAACCCGGTGACGGATCCCTGCGGGCCGCCGCCACGCTCGGGCTCAAACTGGCCGGCGCGTTCGAGCAACCTCGCGAGATTCGCGAACACGCTGGGCGTGTAGCCCTTGCTCGCCGGCGGCTCGCCGACCGAGAGGCCGACCTGACGCTGGGCCTGCGCGAAGCGCGTCACTGAATCCATCATCAACAGAACGTGCTTGCCCGCATCGCGAAAGTGCTCGGCGATCGTGGACGCGACGAGCGCCGCGCGGATGCGCATCAGCGGCGACTCATCGCTCGTGCTGGCAACGACGACCGATCGCCGCATCCCCGCTTCGCCCAGCACACCCTCAAGAAAGTCCTGAACCTCCCGACCTCGCTCACCAATCAGTGCCAGCACGACAACGTCCGCCGATGTCCCCCGCGCGATCGAAGAGAGCAGCGTTGACTTGCCGACCCCCGGGCCAGCGAAGATCCCCAGCCGCTGCCCGCGCCCCAGCGTGGTCATCAGATCCATCGCCCGCACCCCCGTGTGCAGCGGGTCATGAATCCGCTTCCGCTGCATCGGCGGCCGAGGCGGCGGCTCGATCCCCCGCGGCACCGTGTTCAACAACGCCCCGCGACCATCGATCGGCTCGCACAGACCGTTCACCACGCGCCCCAAGAGCGACGCGCCGACGCCCGCCGTCCGAGCCGCGTGCTGCGCAACCACCTCATCACCCACGCGGATGCCCGACGATTGACCGAGCATCATCACAATCGTGTGACGCCCCGTGAAGCCCACCACCTCACCCACCATCCGATCCGCACTCGCACCCGCCGCCGCTCGACCGATCGCAGCGCAGCGCGGCAGCTCCACCAGCGCCCCCACCGCCACCGGCAGATCATGCACCAGCACCGTCAGCCCGCGAAGCGCCGCGACCCGCCCCGTCACACGGACCGGCTGCACGCTTGCGATCGTCTGCATGGCCGAGGCGAACATGGTCATCGTCAACTCGTTCCTGCGTGCCCGTTGAACCTCCGGGCTCGATGCCCCGCGATCATCACGGCCGTGCCGGCGCACCATGCGCTCGTGACTCCATCGTCGATGCGAACCGCGAACCTCCTGGCAACAGCGCCTCGACAATCCGGTCAAGCTGCGTGCCGATCGACGCGTCGAGCGTTCCGGCGCCGTTGGCCTCGCCCTCCTCACCCAGATCCGCAAGACGCACCACGCACGAGCCGCGGGCGAGCGATGGATCCTCAACGATCTGCGCATCGGTCGCGGCGCTGTACGTCGCCGCGAACTCCGGCATCGCCGCCTCGGTCACCTCGCGGTCAAGGGGGTGGACGCGGACGGTCAACCTCGACTGACGCATGACCATCGTCAGCACACCCTCGATCTGCTCTCGCACAACGCTCGCGTCCAGCTCGATTGCGCGGTGCGTGATCCGCCTGGCGATCATCGCCGCCAGGGCGATCAGGTCCTTCTTGGCCTCGTCGAGCATCGCCTCGCGCCGCTCGACAAACGCCCGCAGCTCGCCGCTCCAGGCGCTCTGCAGCGTGTTCAGCACCTCGCGCCGCTCCGCGTGCGCCGCCGCTTGGCCTTGCTGAACACCCTGCGCGTGCCCGCGCGCCAGCCCCTCGGCCAATCCCTCGGCCCGCCCCTCACTCGCCGCGGACTCGATCATCCGCTGACGCGTCCGCTGGGCGTCGTTGACAATCCGCGCCGCCTCCAACCTGGCTTGTTCCAGAATGTGATCCGCCTGGCGACGCAGATCGCCAAGATCAAGCACGATCGCGTCGCGAGCGAGCAGTGCCGAGTTGGAGTTCTTGATGAGGGCCATGGGGAGGGCGTCGGCAATCGGGATTAGGCAATCGGCAATCGGGTCGGACGTGGTGGGAGGTGGGCAATGCGAAGACCGAATGTCACTTTTGGCTGGCTTTGAATGGGCTTTTCTACATCGCGTGCGGGAAACAGATCTCGCCGCGTTGCATCAGTCACTTTCGGTCTTCAGCACGATTGCCGATTCCCGATTCCCGATTGCCGCTCCGCAATCACACCAGCATCTCGCTATCCCCGCCGCGGCCCGTGATGATGATGTCGCCGCTATCTTCCAGACGACGGACGATGTCAACCACGCGCTGCTGCGCAGACTCAACATCCGACACACGCACCGGACCCATGAACTGCATGTCTTCCTTGATCAACTGCGCGGCTCGCTCGGACATGTTCCTGAAGATCTTCTCTTTCAGCTCCTCGCTGGCGGTCTTGAGCGCCAGCGTCAGTTCGTCGTTGTCCACTTCCTTCATGATGGTCTGGATGCCCTTGTCATCGACCATCTTGATGTCCTCGAAGACGAACATCAGCCGGCGGATCTGCTCGACAAGGTCCGGGTCGTCGCTCTCCAGACCCTCCATGATCGCTTTCTCTGTCGAGCGATCAGCGAGGTTCAGGATCTCCGCGACCGTCGGCACACCGCCGGCCTTCTCCATCGACTGCATGAGCATCGTCGAGAGCCGCGACTCAAGGCCGCGCTCAACCTCTTTGATGACCTCGGGGTTCGTCTGCTCCATGTTCGCGACGCGCTTGATGACCTCGACCTGCTTCTGCATCGGCAGCCCGCCGAGGATCTCCGCCGCCTTGTGATGCGGCAGATGGCAGATGATCAGCGCGATCGTCTGCGGGTGCTCATCCTGAATGAACGTCAGCAGGTTCTCGCTCTCGGCCTTCTGCAAGAAGCTGAACGGCGTCTTCTGCACCTGGGTCTGGATCTGCTGAAGCACCCGATCGGCCTGCTTCGGATCAAGGCTCTGCATCAGCAGCACCTTGGCGTAGTCCAGCCCGCCCTCGTTGGCAAACTGATTCGCCATCGACAGCTCGTAGAACTCCTCGATCACCGCGTTGCGCAGATCATCCGGCACGCGACCGAGCCCCGCCAGCTCTCGCGTCACTTCTTCGACCGCTTCCGGGGTCATCTGCTTCAGCAGCTCCCCGGCCGCCGTCGACTCCAGCGTCAACAGAAGAATCGCCGCCTTCGTCAGCGGATCGAGCTTCGACACATCGTCCGGCAGTTTGTCGCCCGGCTTCCGAGGCATTCAGTGTCCCTTCGACAAACATGTTCCCGATCCGATCAACGCTCCGGCTTTGCCCGCATCAGGGCTCGGTCTGTACCCAGCGGTTCAGAATCGCCGCGGAGTCCGACGGGCTCTTCTTCACCATGTCCTGCACCTGCTCCAGCATCTTCTTGTACTTCAGCTCATCTTCCTGGAGCTCGATGCCCACCATCGCCGCCGATCCCTCGTCCGCCTCGCCCACCAGATCGCTCTGAGACTCCAGCGCCGGCGGCAGACCAACGATCTCCTGCGCCGTCGGCAGGTCCAGCGGCTTGCTCGCCTTCTTCACCAGCATCAGCATCATCCCCATCGCCGCCAGGATCACCGCCGCCAGCACACCCGTGCGGATCGTCGTCGGCGTCAGCAACTGCGACATCAACCCAGCCTCACCACCACCCACGCCGCCCATCCCGCCGCTCATCGATCCCATCCCGCTCCCAAGCGCGCTGGCCATCCCGATCCCCAGCGGCACCGGGATCATCGACACCGTCACCGCCTGATCCGTCGGCGTGTTGCCAGCCACGGCACCAGAACTCTGCGCCAGCGTGCTGATCAG
>JAIEQQ010000171.1 GCA_019747615.1 Phycisphaerales bacterium | reverse complement strand
GCTCGCAGCGCGTTCACGCTGCTGGAGATGCTGGTGGTCATCGTCGTGATCTTGATCCTGATCATCATCGCGATCCCCGCGTTCAACACGATCATCCGCACTCAGGAAGAGACGACCGCCGACGCCGTCGTCGGCGCAGGCGTCGGCCTTGCCCGAGATCTCGCGCGTGCCGGCACCGGCCAGGGCGATGTCGCCGCGGTCTTCGCGTTCGAGCCCGGCGGCCGTACGAGCATCATCGTCTGTCAGCGCGTCGGCGAGGTTGCGGATCAGGACAACGCGGGCGTAGCGATCCGGCGGGACGTCTTTGTCCCGGTCGAGGGCTACGAGATCTTTCAGCTTCCAGCTGGCTGGTCCGTGCGCGGCTACGCCCTTGCACAAATGGTGGACGCCAACTGGTATGAGCGCCCGACCACCGGTGGCGGCGCCGAGCGCTACCCGACGAACTTGGCCTCGTGGGTCTTCCCGGAGACAGGCTTCTTTGATCATGCGACGCAGGAAGATGCCGGCGCTCGCCAGACGTTCATGGTGCGGTTCGAGGCCGGCACAGGGCGCGCCGCCGCCGCGGGCGGCAAGGGCGCGATCGTTGTCCTGCAGCGGGCGTCGGGCCTCGAACGCAACCAGATCGCTCCTGCGGATGAACCGGACAACAAGGATCGCTGGAAGCGGCTCGACCTCGCCGCCAGCACGCGTCGATGGGCCCTTCGCGTGATCGCGGCGCCCGCCAGTGGCCAGAACAGCCTCACGCCCGACGAGCGCCGTCGGCTCATCGGCGACATCTCCGGCGACACCGCCCTGGCCAAGAACGTCACGTCGGTTGCGATTTACAACGAGAAGCGACTGGCCGATGCGCTGGGCGTGCGCCTGAACCCGATCACCGAGTCGGTGTACTTCGCCGACGCGGATCAGCAGAACAACGGGCGGCGGTACCAGCCCCGACTGGTTGATCCGATCGCGTCGGACAACGTCGCACGCCGGAACATCAACCGCTGGATCGAGGGCTGGCAACTCGGCACGGACGAGCGAGATACGTCACTGGTCCGCCGCGAGGATACGACGACCGCCCGGGTGTACCTCATCCCGCCGGTCACCGGCCCGCTGCAGCCCGTCGCGCTCCCGTCATCGAACCCGAACTCTGTTGGAGGCAACTGATGAACTTCAGCATGAACGCGGATGATTCGATTCGAACTCAGGCCCGCAACGACAGCGCCACGCTTGCCCCGCGGCAGGCCCGCACGCGCGCCGGCTTCTCGCTGATCGAAGTGATCATGGCCACACTGATCTTGGCCCTGGGGCTTCTGGGCCTGGGTGCGGTCCTTCCGGTGATCATCCGCCAGCAGGCCGCCAGCAGTGATGAAGCTCTGGGCACCTCGGCGATGCAATCGGCCCTGGGCCATATCGAGGGCAACAAGACGCTGGCGGGGGAGAACTGGAAGAAGCTGATCTTGGGTGGCGATGATGCGAGCCGGAACGGCGAACTGCGTTTCCCACCAGGCGAGGCTCCGGCCGACTTCTGGCGATCCCAGCGTTGGGTCGTGCCGCAGGTGAATGTTCAGGACTCGTCCACGTATCTCTTCCCGCGCGTCGTCGATCTGACCACCGCGAACACGATCTCGACTTTTGATGTCGACTCTTTGCCGCTGGCCTCGCGCCTCTTCCCCACGCCCGAGTCCGGCGAGAAGGAGCCGCAGTTCGTCTGGGACATGGCGTACCGGCGCGACTTCAAGGGCGGCGGCGTGCAGATCGCGGTCTTCGTCCGTCGCGTGGACCCGATGGCGACCAAGGGCATCCCAGCCACGGAATCGCTGTACACCGCCCTGCTCGATCCGCGAAGCCCCTTGGCTCGCCTGCCGGTTTCGGTCGATGTCCAGGGCCGGCCGCGCCTTGACGGCTCTCGGGCTGGTCGCTACTCCACGCCGCTCGTAGCGACCGTCGTTGTTCCCGACTCGGCCAATCCAAACGCGGACCGTCGTCTCGTTCAGGTCTCGAGCATCTCCGACCCGGGCGATCAGGTCAATGGTGGCCGGCTTTCGCTCGATGTCGCGTATCCCTTGATGGCGCAACCGGGCCAGAAGCTCGTTGACAACCTCGGCAACGTCTACACCGTCGATGGCGATGCCGGCGTGCCAGGCGGCTTCATTCTTCGTCTGACTCGGCCGATTCCGTCGTCGGTTCCGATTCAACGCATTGGCGTGTCGCCCCCTGCGGGCGTCCGCGCGGAGGCGTTTGTACCCCCGGCGTTCTTCCAGCAGGTCGTCTTCACGCCGCAGGTGCCCGTGAGCGTGGAAGTCACGACCAAAAAGTTCAATCTCGCGCCCGACGCCATTGAGCAGTTGACGGGTCAGACGACGAACCCCGGCACTGGCAACTGAATCACGCACCACTCGGTCCCGGTGCTCAAAGCCGATTTGCCTCTCTGATCCGCCTCGCGTGCAGCCTCACACCGAAAGCAGCTTGTCCATGAACACACACTCAAAGAAAGTCCGTGCCGCTCGCGTGCCGCGTCGGATGCTCGCGGGCTTCACGCTCGTCGAGATGCTCGTGGCGGTGATCGCGGTGTCGCTGCTGACCGTCGGCATCGTCCAGGTCTTCCGGGCCACGACGCGCACGGTCGCTGCGGGGCGCAAGCTCTCGAACATCCTCACCTACGCCAACATCCTGGAGCGCCAGCTCCGCGAAGACGTCAACCGCATGAGCCGCCAGGGCGTGCTGGTCATCCGGCACGCGAACACGGATCGCCCCGTGCAGGTGTCGCCGGGCGATACCTCGCCTCGCCCGCGGCGTGTTGATGAGCTCGTCTTCTTCGCCGAGGGTCGCTTCACCAGCGTGCGCGATCCGGTGAACCCCGGCGTGCAGGCCGAGGCCGCCGCGGCCCGCATCTACTACGGCCACGGCCTGCGCCAAGAGCCCCGCAACGCCTTCGACACACCACCCTCGCTGACCGACACCAACCAGGGCCGGTCCTTTGGCGATGGTGCCAACCAGTTTGCCAGCGACTGGATCCTCGCGCGCCACGTCACGCTGATGGTCCCGCCGCGCAACAGCGATGGGCTGATCCCTGATCCAAACAACCCGACGACGTTGCGGTTGCCGGAGCAAGACGAGTTCGACAGCGTGATCCAGATCGGGCAGCAGCCCGCGGCCCCGCACATCTTCGATTCCGTCCGGCGGAACACCACGTTCAACAACGCTCAGTCCATCCGCTCAAACGAACTCGGCGGCGGCCCGCCCGACTTCGCAAGCGGCCTGGTCGATATCGCGGCGTGCGACATCGCGGATGTGCGATCGTTCCTGCTCAGCGGGGTCCAGACGCGCGATCTGACCCCAAGCGCGGCACCGGTGCAGCGCAGCCCGGTTGCAGTGATCGGCGGCGACGCGAACGCGGCGGGGGCGAGCATCCGGCGAGTCCAAAGCAAGCTGAAAGACCTCTTCCCGGTTTCATACTCCGATGCGTCAACGAACGGTGGAACACGGATCCGCGTCGAGCCCGCCCCGCCGAACCCGCTGGGCATCGGCTTCCCCGCGCCAGCCAACGTAGAGCAGGGCGACGCTCGGCGCACCGATCAACGCGTCCTGGCCTCGCACGCCTTCATCCCGCACTGCACTGAGATGATCATCGAGTGGTCGTTCGGTGAGTCGGTTTCGGCGTCGTCAAGCCTTGCCGG
This sequence comes from Phycisphaerales bacterium, assembly GCA_019747615.1. Next base: position 4,141 of record JAIEQQ010000171.1, on the reverse strand, counting down.
AACGATCCCTGCGAATCAGGTCAGCCAGCTCCGTTGGTATGGTCTGCGGCGTGGGCTTGATCCCTTTGTGCCGCCCGCAGCCGTGGATCCGAACGAGGCCGTCGCGGATTCATACAGCGTCGATGCGATTGGTCGCGAGATCAAGACAGCGCTCTTCTTCAACACCGTCAACCCCGTGGTTCCCGACGGAGAGCCAGTGGACAGTCCTCGAAAGCTGACGGTGCGGTACTTCCCCGCCCCTGAGATGTTCGAGGATGAGAACGCACAACCAGATCAGTCATTCAGCTTCTTCGGCCTCGTAGATCCCACTTGGCCGCCTGCGGAGATGTTCGCCGCCGTTCCTCCTCGCGAGCCGCCTCCGCCAACGGCGGTCCGGCGGCTCGCCCCCGATTCGTTGCGACGCTGGGACTTCGTCGATCTCACCGGCGCGAATATCGACGCCCAGCTTCAAGGCTCGGAGAATGTCACACGGACGGATCCGTCGTTGACTCCTGATAACCCCTTCAACGTCCTGTCCCGCGACGTCAACCGCAACGGCGCGTACGAGCCCAACCTCGGCGAACGGCTGAACTACCCGGCCACGCTCCCGTGGAAGTGGCCGCGGCTGCTCCGGATCACCGTCACCCTCGCCGACCCGATCGACCCGAGCTTCGAGCGCACGTTCCAGTTCATTCTCGACCTTCCGGCCGACCCGACCGCTCAGCGCAACTGACCGCGCAGACACCGCGAGCGACGCTTGCTTGCTCGCTCGCATATTGAACCCGGTTGAACGGGCGAACACGCGATCGGGCTGACACGCCCGCTCGCACCGCCCAAGCCTCGCAAACAGCACGACCCCGACTCGCCCGTCTCGCCCCGCCCCCCGCGAACACCACTCGCGTCGTCCCTCACCGGACATGGAGCCTCGCATGAACGCCAAGACGCTCGCCAAGCAACTCGCACGCAAGCTCAACATCCCCCGCAGCCGGCGCGGCTCGGTCCTCGTGCTCATCGTCGGTGTGCTCGCCATGGTCGCCCTGCTCGTGCTGGTCTACAGCACACTCGGGCAGGCTGATCGCCGCGGCGCCGCGAGCCTTGCCGCCCGCATCAAGCTCTCTGATCAGGCTGGCACCGTTCGCGATTACTTCTCACGCGTGATCGCCGACAGCGCGTTCAACTACTCGTACCAGCGGACGCAGCTCCAGGTCAACGGGCGGCCGCGCGATCTGCGCCTCCGCGCCGTATACGACTACCCCAGCACCGATCCGGAGTTCCGCTCGACGCGAGGCACGACGCCCGTCGCGGACTTTGAGCCCAGCAAGTTCAGCCCCACCGGTCAGGTCAACGGCCCCTGGCGCGCGGCCGACAACTTCGACCCGCGCATGGCCACCGGCCAGCCCTGGCTCGCCGCCAGCGAGCCGTCGTGGATCCTGCCGCTCGCCTCAGACAATCAGTCGTTCACTGTTTCAAATCTTCCCTCGCGCGAGTTCAACGGCTGGGCCCACATCAGCAACTTCGCTCCCAGCGGCAACTTCGTCAACCTCTACATGCTGCGCGAGAATACGCCCGGGGGTGGATCCGAACCCGGCCGTGGTTTCAACGTCACCAGCGGCGTGCCAGTGAACAACAACGATGCGCGATTCTCCAGCAAGCTCACGCTTCGCAACCCCGCAGACGTTTCCCAGCTCTCCCAGCGGCTCGCGATCGGCGGCAACGCCACGCAGCGCCGCGCCGACGACAAGCCTGCCGACCTCAATCGCCCCGCCGACTGGTCCACCAATCAGGCCGGCGTCGTCGCCAACGTCGAGAGTTCCGGCGGCGACCCCCTCGGCCTCCCCGGTCAGCCCGGCCACATCTGGAGCGAATGGGCCGATACCGACGGCGACGGCTTGGCCGATGCGCGCTTCTTCGAGTTCGTCGATGTCAGCGACCCGGCCAACCCCGTCTCGGTCCTCTCGCTGGATCCGAACTATCGCTGGGTCTTCGCTGCTCGCGCGATCGATCTCTCAGGGCGCGTCAACGTCAACACCGCGGTGCAGAACTTCGCAACTGATTCCACTGGCGTCTTCGACAGAGACGCCCTCCGATCCACCAGCAGCTTCCCCTTTGGCCTCACACCCTCGGAGGTCAGCCTGCGGCTCTTGCTCGAATCGCCATGGCTCTACGACGGCAACAGCGAAAGCAACTACGGCAACCTCGCACCCACCGCCATCGCCCCGCGCTACGCGACGGACTACGACGATGTCGCAAACGCCCGTCGCTTCGGCGGTGCCGCGTTCTCCGGCGCGATGTACACGCGTCTCCAGGGCGTCGTCCCCGATCGCTCCGTCACGCTCGTCCCCGGCCAGCTCCCGCCGCGCGGCGACGCCAACAACCCGCCCGACCTGCGCGACATCATCGAGCGTGACGGCACCACAGACGTACTCACTCGGCGCGGCTTGGCCAACATCTACAAGCTCTCTCAAGACCCCGAAGGCGGCACGCTCAATACCGCCCCCGGCACGGTCGCCGCGAGCGACGATGTGCCCGTGAGGATCAGCGCTGGCAGCGCGTTCTCGCTGGCCGACCTGCTCGAACTGCTCACCTTCAACGGCGCGAACGACAACGCGATCAACTCGCGGCTCGAGCAGGCCCTCGACGGGCGCGCCGGGCGCGAAGTCGGCCCCCTCCGCTCCAACCGCGATCGCGACTCAGAGATCGCCCCTCGCTCGTTCAGCGACAGCAACGAAGATCGAGCACTGCAGGCCCGCACCCAGGCCTACTCCGACGTGCGCTCGCGCCTGACCACCATCAGCGGCGCCCGCCCGCTGGGCGCCCGCATCTTCGTCGACAATGACTTCGCAACCGACGACGCGATCGGCAAGTTCACCGACAACGACCTCCGCCCGGATATTGGCAGTCTCGTCAGCAGGGCCCTAGCGACGGAGCCGGCCGAACTCGGCTTCGCGCCGACAGATTGGCAATCGCTCTACACCGAACGCCAGAAGGCCGCGAACGACCTCCTCATCGGCTACGCCCGCGCACTCATGCCCTTCGCGGCGTTGCGCGACACGAATGATGCCAACTCTGCCGAAACCCCCTGGGTCCGCGGCTCACGAGATAACCCGCGCTCAGACAACGCCAACCGCATTCAGTCCTACGCCTTCGGCCCCACCATGGTGCCCCAGTTCGATCAGGACGGCTTCGGCGGACCCGGGACGCTCGAACGCAACTCGCTCTCGACCGTCGAGATCTCGCTTCGGCGCGCAGCCCACATGGTGCTCAACCTGATCGCATCTCGCGATGCCGACGATCGCGGCCGCATTGTCGCCACGAACACCAGCGGTGCGCGACGAGACACTACCGCCAATACCGCGCACATTGTAAACGACGAAGTCGTCGGCGCGACGATCATCTTTAATGGCAGAACTCTCACCGGGCAACCCAGCGAAATGACCGGTGACGGGCCGAGCGTCGAAGGCACCAAGCTCAGCGATGCCGTGTACCAAGCCGATACCACGCGAACCGCACTCTTCCCGTTCGCAGAGCCTCTGATCTCAAACACGAGGAACCGCGATGTCGTTGGACCCGAGTCCGCGTTCACCTTCATGCGCGGCCACGTTTTCAACCTCGACTACGGCACGCCACCACCCGCTCGTCCAAGCCTCGACACCCGGGACGTCAACACTGAAACTCCGCGTCCGGTGACGATCTACGCCGTGAAGCCGCAACCGTTCATCACCAGCGCTGTGACGATGGTGTCGTACTCCGACGTGCCGGACGCCAACGGCACCCCGGACCAGCCGACGGGTAACCCCGACGGCAGCGCGGACCCCGCCGGGCCCATCACGATCGATGGAACGATCTCCGACACAAACGCAGACTTCCTTTTCCAAATGGCGATCATCACGGTCTCGAACCCGTTCGAGACCGACATCGATCTCAGCAGCGACCGCGAGCCGGGCGCCGGGAGCTTGGAGACCGACTACAAGTACTACATCGAGTTCGGGGGGCGCTACTACAAGCTGCTTCAGCGGAACGCCTCGGGGATCGCGACCGACAGAATCGTTCTGCGTTCCAAGGAGTCGATCGACTTCTTCATCTTGTCGCACAGCATTGCGGACATCCGTGCGCGGCTTGACGTGGGCACGACTTCTTCCGTCACCGAAGCCAGCGTTCGCAA
>JAIEQQ010000468.1 GCA_019747615.1 Phycisphaerales bacterium | reverse complement strand
CGATGATCTCGATCATCGGAGACAGATTCCCAAGCAACGTGATCAGGCTGCCGATTCGCGGCGGCTGAGGGGAGTGGTGGGGGGTGGGGGGGGGCGGCGTGGCGGTCATGGTGGCGTGGCCTCAATGCACCCTGGGTCATCCGGCGTGCGACGCTGAGGGTAGGACATACGCCCTGCGCCGGCCGAAATGCGAGGCTTCCGCCGTGCGCGGGTCGCCCCTGAGCTTCGTCGTCTGCCGCGTGGCCTCGTGCAGAACGCCGCCTCGTCAACGCCCTCCACGCCCCGCGCGATTTCGGCTACGATGTCGCTCCTTCCCGATGGAGCCCCCTTCGATGCTGACTATGGAAAAACCCCGTCTCTTGATCCCGGGGCGTCGCGCCCTGTGTTCTTTGGCGATCGCTTTTTCAGTCTTCGTGCTGACCGGCGTAGCCGCCGCGGCCGACGACTTCATCAAACGCGCCAACACCCTCTACTCGAACATCAAGCCCGAGGTCTCCGCTGATCGCGTGCTCTTCCCGATCCTGGCCAAGATGGACGCGCCGCCCGCGGCCCTCATTGACGCCAAGCGAGCCGCGATGCTCCAGCCGGGCATGACCGATTGGCCGGCGGTGCAGGCGTGGGTTGATGCTGCGCCGCAGCGCGAGGTGCTCGCCGCCGTCAAGAAGGTCACCGATGAGGAGGCGTGGAAGAAGGCCTACGCGATCTCTCTGCCCTACGGCGCCGACGCCGCGGCGGATATCGATCCCAACCTCGTCATCACCAAGATGTACGTCGAACTCGGCGATCCGGCGATTCTGGCTCAGTCCGATTTCCTGTATATGAAGCGTTTCGCGTGGATCGAGCTGCTCATCCAAGCCGAGGCGACCCGCCTCGTCGAGGCCGGCAAGCCCGCCGACGCGATGGATCAACTGGTCCGTCTCTGCTGGATCGGCCGCATGATGGCCGATCGCGAGTTCCTTGAGGAGAAGAGCTGGGGGCTCAACGCGCTCACGCTGGCCCTCATGCGCATCCGCGATGTGGCGTATGTCGACAGCCGCAAAGACACGCACGGGCTCACCGCCGAGCAACTCCGCGACGTGATCAAGCGACTCAAGCGAGCCGGCGGAATGCTCGGACTCGATCGCCTGACGTCGCCGCAAGCCAACTTGATCGCTGCCGAGCAGCTCGTCGCTCAGGTGATGGTTCCCGGCGCCGGTCCGGATCAGGAACGCTGGTCGCGTTTCCTCTCGCGGATCATCAGCAAAGAGCGCCCCATCCGTATGTTCAGCGAGCAGGCCAAGTGGGAGTCGCTCCGCTCGATCCACGCCAACACGACCGAGACCGCCCAACGCGTCCGCGGCGTCTTCGCCGATTTCGACGCCCGCTGGAAGCTCGACCCGTTCGACCCGCGCCTCAAGACCGCCTCGGACTACGCCCGTCTGGACCGTGCACGTTACGCGCTCGTCGATTCGATGGTCGCCGACCTTGACACACTCCTCCCGCAGCGCACGGTCGTCAAGGCCGAAGCCGCCGGCACACGCATGGCCCTGGCGGCGTACGCCTTCCAGCTCGCCCAGCGCAACATCCCGCCCACGCTCGCGGCGTGTCGCCCGTCGATCGTCCCCGAGGTGGACCTTGACACCATGGACCCGACGAAGAAGCGATTCGTCAACTACCTGACCTCGACCAGCGGCAAAGACTTCCCGATCGTCGTCTTCCCCGAGATCCTCGGCGTTCGCACGCCCCAGTTCGAGCTCTCGATTCCCGGCAACCGCTTCATCATCAGCGCCGTCGGGCCCGACGGCATCCTCAACAACAACTTCCGCTTCACGCAGACCATGCCCGACGATCGCGGCGACTACCTCCTCTGGCCGCCGGTGCTCTCGCTCGTTCGCCAGAATCTTGTCGAGCGCGGCAGCCTGAAGTAACCCGGTCACACACACGCTCCCCCGCGCCCCCTTAAGCACCGATCAGCCCTCGCTCCGGCGTCGAGCGATGCCCGGCTCGGTGATGATGAAACCCCACACGCTTCGTCGGCATTCAACACAACAGCATGGACACCGCCGCAGCTACTCCGCACAAACTCGTCATCATCGGTTCCGGCCCCGCAGGCTGGACCGCGGCCATTTACGCCGCGCGGGCCCAGCTCAATCCGGTGGTCTACATCGGCATCCCCAAGCAAGACCCCGGCCCGGTCCTCCCGGGTGGGCAGTTGATGCTCACCACCGAGGTTGAGAACTACCCCGGCTTCCCGAAGGGCATCACCGGCCCCGAGATGATGCACGACTTCCAGCTTCAGGCCGAGCGCTTCGGCACGCGCGTGGTTCAGGATGATGTCGTGCGGTGCGAGTTCTCGCCCGATCCAGTCAAGGTGCCGCACACGCTGCACACCGCCGAGAACGGCATCGTCCGCGCTCACAGCGTGATCGTCGCCACCGGCGCCGTGGCCAACTGGATTGGTCTTGAGAATGAGATGCGCCTGGCCCGCAGCGGCGGCGGAGTCTCAGCCTGCGCAGTCTGCGACGGCGCGCTGCCGCCGTTCAGGAACCAGCCGCTGGCGGTCGTCGGCGGCGGCGATACCGCGATGGAGGAAGCGACGTACCTCACCAAGTTCGGCTCGGTGGTCTATGTCATCCACCGGCGAGATTCGCTGCGAGCCAGCAAGATCATGCAGGAGCGGTTCCTCTCACGCCCGAATGCCAAGGTGCTCTGGAACAAGCGCGTTGTGGATGTCATCGGCGAGAAGACCATTGAAGCCGTCTTACTCGAAGACACCGTCACCAGCGAGAGGTCCCGCCTCGACGTCCGCGGCCTCTTCGTCGCCATCGGCCACACACCCGCGACCAAGTTCCTTGCCGGCTCGGGCCTTCAACTCACGGAGAAGGGTTACCTCGCGCTGAACCGTCGGGATAGCTACACGAACCTGCCGGGAGTTTTCGCCGCGGGCGATGTGTCCGATGAGCACTACCGCCAAGCCGTCACCGCCGCTGGCATGGGCTGCGTCGCGGCCCTCGACGCTGAGCGCTGGCTGGCGGCTCAAGGCGTTGACTGACGCCGCGGTTGACCCTCTGCGAAGGCACGGGTCGCTCGGGCGGTCGCTCAGGTCGTTGCACCCCCCGACCCGGGATCCAGACGAGAAATCGCCCATGTTCGGTGCAACACCGAACGCGCTCCGTGTTACACTCTGACTTCACCTTGTTGCCCGTTGGACGCTGTGCCGTGCGCAGCGCTGGCGGTCTGGAGATTCCAATGAACTATCGCGTGCTGGCCTTGTCGGTTGTTGCGGGTCTTGTTCTGACGACGTCGAACGCTCTGGCGCAATCCGGAGCCCCCGCCGCGGAGCCCGCCAAGAGCGCGCCGAAGGTGCCGGCGAAGGCTGACAAGCTCGCGGTCGGCTCAAAGGCCCCGGCGCTGAGCATCGCCGAGTTCGTCAAGGGCGAGCCGGTCAAGGAAATTGAGGCGGGCAAGTTCTACGTGGTCGAGTTCTGGGCAACGTGGTGCCCGCCCTGCATCGAGAGCATCCCGCACATCAGCAAGCTGCAGAAGGACAACCCGAAGATCGTGTTCATCGGCATCAGCGACGAGGACGCCAAGACCGTCAAGCCGTTCGTCGCCAAGATGGGCGACAAGATGGACTATCGCGTGGCGCTGGACACCAAGCGGGCGACCAACGGCGCGTGGATGAAGGCGGCCGGCCAGTCGGGCATTCCGACAGCGTTCGTCGTGAACGACAAGCAGGAGATCGCGTGGATCGGCCACCCGATGGAGCTCGATGACGTGCTGAAGCCGATCGTCGAGGGCAAGTACGACGCGAAGGCGAGCGCCAGCAAGAAGGCCAAGATGGAAGAGGTGATGAACAAGGTCCAGAAGGCCTACGAGGCCAAGGACTGGGACAAGGTCATCGCCGGCATGGACGAGATCACCGCTGTGGATCCCAAAATGGCCAGCCGCATGGCGGGCGCGAAGTTCCAGGTGCTGCTGACGGAGAAGAAGGACGCCAAGGCGGCCTACGCCCACGCGACGGCCGTCGCAGAGGGCGCGCTGAAGGACGATGAGAAGGCGTTGAACGAGATCGCGTGGACGATCCTCGATGCGCCGGGCGTCGAGACGCGCGACCTTGACGTCGCGATGAAGATCGCGACCCGCGCCAACGAAGTCGCCAAGGGCAAAGACGCGGGCATCCTCGACACGCTCGCCCGCGCACAGTGGGAGAAGGGCGACAAGGCCACCGCGATCGCGACACAGCAGCAGGCCATCGCGGCCCTCTCGTCCGATCAGGCCGAGATGAAGCTCGAACTCGAGGCCACGCTCAAGAAGTACCAGGCGGCCGAGAAGAAGTAATCACTCGCGACGCCCGCGAGCGCCAGCGGCGGCGCACGCTCCGCGGGTGCTGGTGATCGAAACCGCGTTCGAAATCACGGACGACCTTCGAGGCCCGCCGATCATCGGCGGGCCTTTTGTCTGCCGGTCCAAGTTGCCGTTTCAAGTCGCTCGGAGACGGTGCGTCACTCGCCGGCCCGGGGCAAGTCCGCCTCGCCGAGCAGGCGGAACTCTTTCCGCCGCAGGATCTGGCCCGCGAGCGTCAGGTCGTCCACCGCCAGCGCCAGCGTCTGCGTCGAGCCCGACCACGCCATCAGTGGGTACATGAACCGGATGCTCAGCTCCGCACGCAGCAGGAACTCGCACATGCTGCTGAGCGTGTGCCCCTGATCAAAGCAGATCACCAGGATCTCGGATTCCATGAACGGCAGGTTCTGCTCGTTGAGGATCTTCCGCGCCTCGGTCGCGTCGTTGGGCACGATCCGCACCACTGCGTGATCGCTCGCCTCATGCACCGCCAGCGCACAAATCCGGCAATGATGCTCGTCAAAGCCCTTGACCAGTTCCATCATCTTGCCGACCTTGTTGGCCAGGAAGATGCTGAACTGCGTGACACTCGGGATCGTGTAGCCAAGGCTCGTCCCGGAACCTGTTCCAGCCTGACTCATCGAGAGCTCCTGCGATTGGTGCCTGTGTCGCGGGATGCTAGGTGGTCACGACGCCCAGCGACGCGCCCGATTCACGGACGCGTGGCCGGCGACTTTGCCTTTGAACGAGCCGGACTCTGGCCGAGTCGCACATTCCTGATCGCCAGCCGCACGCACTCGGCGATCCGCTAGGCATCGGTCGTCGGCATGTACGTGCTTTGGCCATCAGGGCGACCGTGACGAGTGGTGCCGGGCGTGAATGAAAAGAGCCGCGCGATTGCTCGCGAGGCTCCGGGTTGATCAGAGAGAAACGACGCGGCCCGAGTTCAGGCGCTGAAGCTGCTGCCGCAGCCGCACGAGCTGGTCGCGTTGGGGTTGTTGAAGACGAAGCCGCGGCCCATGATCTCGTCGCGGAAATCGACGGTGACGCCGTTGAGGTACAGGAAGCTCTTGGGATCAACGATGACCTTGACGCCGTGCATCTCGAAGACCTCATCAGTCTCCTTCTGCGCCTCGGTCAGGTCCAGAAGGTAGCTGAAGCCGGAGCAGCCGCCGCCCTTGACACCGACGCGCAGGCGAATCTTCTCGGCGTCGAGCTCCTGGTCCTTGATGATCTTGTGGATCTCCTTCGCGGCGCTGGCCGAGAGGATGAGGCCGGGCGAGGTCTGGGCTTGGGCGTGGTCGTGGGTGTGGACTGCGGACATGGTGTGTTCTCCAGAGCGGACGGGGTGTCCGTTGATGATCGTGTCTTCGAGACTCATTCTACGCGTCGCGGCGTCGGAACGTTCACCGGCGGGCGGTCCGAGAACGCCGCGAGGCCGATGTGCCAAGCGTGCGGCCGGCGGGAAGCTTCGAGCCGGTCGCAACGCTCGTGGCTCAGTGCGTGCCGGCGTGATCGTGGTCGTGATCCTCGACGGGCATGCCGTTCTTCCGCTTGTAGTCGGCGATGGCGGACTTGATCGCGTCCTCGGCCAGCACCGAGCAGTGGATCTTCACCGGCGGGAGGCTGAGCTCCTCGACGATCTGCGTGTTGCGCAGGGCCATGCCCTCGTCCAGCGTGCGGCCCTTGAGCCACTCGGTGGCCAGCGAGCTGCTGGCGATCGCGCTGCCGCAGCCGAAGGTCTTGAACTTCGCGTCCTCGATCTTGCCGGTCTGCTCGTTGACCTTGATGCAGAGCTGCATGACGTCGCCGCACTCGGGCGCGCCGACGAGGCCGACGCCGATGCTCTTGGAGGCTTTCATCTGCTCGCCAGAGCCGAAGTTGCCAACGTTGCGGGGGTTCTCGTAATGGTCGATGATCTTGGGGCCGTAAGCCATGGGTTACCTCATTTCAGGAGAAAGGCGCGGCATGCTTCCCGGTGATTGGAGCATGAAAGTTATGTCTTTGTCAGAGCCGTTCTGGACGGCGAGAGCCGAGACCTCGGATTCCAAAAGCCGAAAGACACGGAGCAGTTCGCTTGAGTCGACGTTCGGATCGTCGCATCGAATGACGACACCGACGCTGTCCATGAACGCGCCTGCTTCGAGCCAACGGAGCTGAAGTCGTTTCACATCCGCATCTCGCGAGTTCCAGACAGCCTTGAAAGCACGTGCGATAGGATCGGGCCAAGGATCCGGGAATGAGGTCGGAAGGGCGGTCATTCGAGTACCTCCATTGCCGTGCCGGTTAGACGCCGCGCGATCTTCAGTGCAGCTTTCGCATTGGATCGATCAACGCTGTGCGACGGGGAATAGTCGGCTTTCAATCTCAACACCCAACACTCCTGCAATCCTTGAGCGTGCAATTTTCCGAGGGTTCGCCATCGACGGTCTTGAACGTTTCGAGCTCGAAGGACGGCCAAGAGCATAACTGGCAGTTGTTCGTTCGACCAGTTCCCGTAAACCGGCGTCTCTTGGCCGCAGGAAATGAGAATCGCGTGGGCAGCAGCGCTTGACGCATAGTAGCTCCGTCCGATGACTGAGCGATCAACCTGTTCAGATGAATGAAACAGCACCTCGGCTGCTTTGCAGCTTGAGCGAGCCATATCTAGCCACCTGTTCGCGACTTCTGCACTCATGTTCCTAGTGGTGCGCCCACTCCACCTTGCTCAAATCAATCCCTTCCTTGTGCATGTCATACAGCGGCGACATCGCCCGCAGCTTCTGCACCGCCTTCACGACCTCGGAAATCGTGTAATCGACCTGCTCCTCTGTCGTCCACTTGCCGAGGGACAACCGCAGCGAGCTGTGGGCCAGGTCGTCGCCGACACCGATGCCCTTGAGCACATAGCTCGGCTCAAGGCTGGCGCTGGTGCAGGCGCTGCCGCTGGAGCAGGCGATGTTCTTGACCGCCATCATCAGCCCCTCGCCCTCGACAAACCCGAACGAGATGTTCGCGATGTGCGGCAGCCGCTTCTCGGCGTGCCCGTTCACGGCACAGGTATCGAGCTGGCGGCAGACTTCGGTCTCCAGCTTCTTGCGAAGGCGCCCGAGGCGAATCGCGTCGGATTCCATCTCGAGGCGAGCGATCTCGCAGGCCTTGCCGAAGCCGACGATGCCGGGGATGTTGAGCGTGCCGGAGCGGAAGCCGCGCTCCTGACCGCCGCCGTCCTGCAGGGCCTGAAGGCGGACGCGCGGCCGGTGACGCCGGACGTACAGCGCGCCGATGCCCTTGGGCCCGTAGATCTTGTGGCCGGACCAGGAGAGCAGATCGATGTTGTCGGCGTCCACGTTGGTGGGCATCTTGCCGACCCACTGGGTGGCGTCGGTGTGGAAGATGACGCCGCGCTCTTTGCAGAGCGCGCCGATCTCGCGGATCTCGTTGATGGTGCCGATCTC
>JAIEQQ010000149.1 GCA_019747615.1 Phycisphaerales bacterium | reverse complement strand
CTGGCGGCGATCCTGCCGATGCTCAGCCAGCGCGTGTGCAAGGCGTTCTCGGCCGAGAGCGAAGACCGGATGGCGTGGCTGACGCCGCGCGAGGAAGTGGTGATGTGGCACTTGGTGGCGGGTCTGAAGGTGCCGCAGATCGCCGAGATCCTTCACCGGTCGATCTACACGGTTCACGATCATGTGAAGAGTCTTCATCGCAAGCTGAACGCGAACAACCGCGGGCAGTTGGTTGCGCGAGCGCTTGGTCACCTTGGCCCGATTGACTTGCACGCGTCTGCGACGGGTGACGAGGCGTCGCCAAAGGTGGATGCCGAGGGGAAGGCGTCAGGGGCCGGGATGTCCGGGCCTCGGGGTGCTGACGGCGGAGCACGGCGTGCGGCGAGATCATCGCCGGCGGCGGGCGCGGGCCGTCGCTCCAGTGATCGGTGAAGATTCGCCCCTTCCCCGTAGTTGCAAATCAGTTGCATCTGTCGTGACTACACTGGGGCGCGTGTCGTTCCGTCCTTCCATCCTGCGATTGGTTGCCTGCATCGTCATTGTGTCGATGCTCGCGGTCGCGACGGCGCCTGCGTGGCACGCGTACGCCCATGCGCACGTGCCGACGGCCGCGAGCGATGGCGGATGCGGTCACGGCGACTGCGGCGGTGAATCGGCTGAAGGTGCGAGCGACGGCGACGACTCGTCGGCATCTATGCCTGGGCAGGATGAGCGACGGACACCGTCGAAGCATGACGATGGTCGATGCACCGTCTGCGTTGTCATGAACGCGCCGGTCGGCGGCTCGCCGCCGTCGCCGGCGGTTGAACGTGTCGCGATCCTGATTGTCGCGATGGTCGCGGTGCCTCCATCGGATGCGCCGGCGATCGGCTCGGGTCCGGTGCTGTTTGCGTGCGGCCCTCCGCGCGTCAATGGCTGAGTGCGGTTCAACGTTTGATTCGCGTGCGCGGCCCAGCTTTGCGGTGCTGCGCGTGGTATTCGCTGAAAACTCGGAGCTTCGCGATGTCTTGCCACCGTTCTTTCGAGCGGCGCGAGCGTGCCCGTGGCGCGTTCACGCTGATCGAGTTGCTGGTTGTCATTGCTGTGATTGCGTTGTTGGTGTCGATCCTCCTGCCCGCGCTTTCCAAGGCGCGTCAGGCGGCGCGGGCCAACGTGTGCCTTGCCAACGTTCGCAGCCTTCAGATGGTTCACGCCCTCTACGTCAACGACTCGAAAGACTACTTCGCCGATGTCGGCCTCCCGCACGGCGGCGGCGGCGATCCTGCCCGCTCGTTCTACAACGTCTTGTCCAACTACTTCGGCACGCCGCTGATCGTCCGCTCGCCGGGAGATCAGAGTGCGTTCTGGCCGGTTGATCAGGGCGGGCAGGGGCAACTGTCCGGCGGCCAGCCGCGGCGGACGTCGTACGGCATGAACAACTGGCTGAGTCGCACTTACAACCCGGGCGTGTACCCGAAGGAGCCGTTTGACCGGCTCGGAAAGATCGCGGCGCCGCACGCGACGGTGCAGTTCTTCCTGATGACCGAGACGACGGATTTTGCGGTCAGCGACCATGTTCACGCCGAGGGCTGGGCGCCCGGCCCTGTCGATGCGCCGCCGGCGCTGGCGTCGGGCCAGATGAAGACGCACGCCTGGGGCGGCAAGCCCCGCGATTGGCAGGCCATCAGCAACTACAGCTACCTCGATGGGCACGCGTCCAGTCGTGCCTTCCGAGATGTCTTCCAGGATTGGACGCGGAATCAGTTTGATCCGAAGGTCGCCCGCTAGCGCGTTGCCTGCGGGGCCGACGGTGTCGTAATCGATGTGTGTCGTTCTCTGTCGTGTTTGTTCGGATTCGTTCACTCTCTCAACGAAGAAGGACTGTGTATGAAAACTGTGACCTCTGTTCTCGTGTCGTTCGCCGCGGCTTCTCTGGCGCTCGCGCCGGCGGCCATCGCTCAGCATGCCGGCGATGTCGGTCTTGGTGTCGTCGATAACCGGATTACCACCGGCGCGTACGAGATGGGCACGTTTGTGCCCGGCCAGTGCGTCTTCGGCTCGGAGTTCGGCGAGCTGTTCCCGAACTTCACCGATGAGCCGGGTTTCGACTCGGCCCCCGGCACGTTCCCTGCGGCGTCATCGATCACGTTCAACGTGCTCGGTGCGCTTCGCCAGTGGGATGGCACGTCTTTCAGCGCGATCGCCCCGGTGCGTATCAGCATCGGGTTCGGCCCGATCACGCCGGTGATGACGCCGCTCACGGACGTCTTCACGCCGGGCTTCAGCATCGCGGTGGCGAGCAATGGCGAGTGGCACCGCCACCTGGAGTACACGCTCCAGGCCCCGGCGACCGACGGGATCTATCTGCTCGAGTTGAACCTGGTTGGCAACACGCCGAGCACGCAGGCGTCGCTGCCGTTCTGGCTGGTCTTCAACCAGAACAGCGTTGAAGCGGAGCATGACGCCGCGATCGACTGGGCGAATGGGAACCTGGTGCCGACGCCCGGCGCTGCGACGTTGTTGGCGATGGTGGGGGTCGTTGGCTCGCGTCGTCGCCGCCCGGCGATCAACGGCTGAACGACCAAGCAAGACCCTTCTCTCCCGAGGCGGTGGCCCGACGGCCTCCGCCTCGATTCGCAACGTGAAACGGGGATTCGGTGTGCCGTGTGGGCAGCAGTTTTGGGGGGCTTTGGGGCACGCTTGGGGCACGCTTGGGGCGATTCGGTCTGGCCAAAGGCGCGGCCCGGGCGTGAATCTCGGCGACAATTCAGGGGTTTGTTGCCCGCTCATGGACCGGATCTTTCAACCGTCGCACGTTTTGTCTGCGCCTCGCGTGGTTTGGTGCTACATTGGGCGTACGGACGCGCTCGCTTCGGCGGCGTTCCCGGGTCCGCGCTTGACATCGTCGCGAGCGTTTTCGCCGGTGTTTGCGTCGGGGCTCATGGGGAGCGACTCCGACGACGCCGATCCAACTCGGAGGTTTCACCATGGCACGAGGTCTGATCGAAGGGAACGCCATCATCGGCCAATCCGGCGGCCCAACCGCTGTGATCAACCAGTCGCTCGTCGGCATCATCGAGGGCCTGCGCGGCTACAAGCCGATCAAGAAGATCTTCGGCATGCGCCACGGCGTGGACGGCCTGATCAAGCACATGCCGCTGGTCGATCTGGGCTCGCTGAGCAGCGAGCAGCTTGAGAAGATCGCCAAGACGCCGTCTGCCTGTCTGGGCTCGTCGCGCAACAAGCCGACGGAGGCCGACGCGCCGAAGATTTTCGAGGCGTGCCGCGTGAATGACATCCGGTACTTCTTCTACATCGGGGGCAACGACAGCTCCGACACGTGCCGCATCGTGTACGAAATGGGTGTGAAGGCGGGGTACGAGCTGCGCTGCTTCCACGTGCCCAAGACCGTGGACAACGACCTGATGGGCAGCGACCACACGCCGGGCTACGGCAGTGCCGCCCGCTTCGTCGCAATGGCGTTCATGGCCGATGATCGCGACAACGCGTCTTTGCCCGGCATCAAGATCAACGTCGTCATGGGACGCAACGCCGGCTTCCTCACCGCCGCCAGTGCGCTCGCGCGCCACTACGAGGGTGACGGCCCGCACCTGATCTATCTGCCCGAGGTGCCGTTCGATACGGATCGCTTCGTCGAGGACGTCAAGAACGTCGTGACCAAGTACAACCGGTGTCAGATCGCTGTCAGCGAGGGCATCAAGGACAAGGACGGGCAGGACATCGGGGCCAAGCTCATCGCATCCGGCGACAAGGACGCCCACGGCAACGCCCAGCTCTCGGGCTCTGGCGCGCTGGGTGACATGCTCTCAAACCTGCTCAAAGAGAAGTTCAAGAGCCCCAGCGGCAAGCCGCCGCGCGTGCGGGCGGACACGCTGGGATATCTGCAGCGCTGCTGGCCGGAACCGAGCCCGGTGGACGCCGCCGAGGCGCGCGGCGCGGGCGTGAAGGCGGCGACCGAGGCGATGAACGGGCTGACCGACGGCTCGATCGCGATCGTGCGTCTGAGCAACCATCCGTATCGGGTGGACAAGCGCGTGCTGAAGCTGAGCGATGTCGCGGCCAAGACTCGCACGATGCCGCCGGAGTTCATCAGCGGGCACCACGACGTGAGCCGCGCGTTTATCGACTACGCCAAGCCTCTGGTGGGCGACATGATGCAGTTTGCTGCGCGGCTGTGAGCTTCGGCGGTCACCTGACGCCGCCGCAGTATCCTTCCGTTTGTATCCGGTAGATCTCAAAGGGCCCGCGTGACTTCGGCGCCGGTGTCTCAGTCTTGCTCATGCCGTCGATTCGCGGCACCTTGTCGAACCACGCGCTGCGATGAATCCGACTGGTCGTCACGTACAGCGACCCTCCGAAATCGGCCCACGCAAAGCTGTCCGGCCACGAGAGCTTCTCGCTCTCCACCAAAGTGTCCATCGTGCCGGCCGGCGTGCGGACGATGACGGCGTCGTGCTCCAGCGCGGAGAAATACACATTGCCGAGCGTGTCCACTTCGATGCCGTCGGTCACGACCGTTCTTCCCAGGTTCTCGACACGCTCGGCAACCTGCGCATCGCTATAGCTGCCGCGGAGATACTCGGTCGGAACGCGATAGAGCGTGCGTGCGGTGAGAGCCTGGAAGTACAGGTACTGCCCGTTCGGCGACAGCGCGATGCCGTCGCTGTTGACCACCAGCGGCTCCGCACCATTTGGGATCAGCGAGACGCCTTGAACGACCGGCACCACGCCCTTTTCGCCCATGGTGAGGGGGTGAGCGGAGAGGACGCGCTTTGCGGATCCAATGGCGAGATTCAGCACAACGATGCCGCCGATGCCGCTGTCGGTCAGGTACGCGAACCCGGAAGCGGTGTCGATGCGCACGTCGTTGAGGTACGACTTCTTCGGGGCGATCGCGTCATCGAATCGATATACGCGCTGCACCCGGTTGGTCGCGAGGTCCACGCAGACGAGCTTCGCCGCGCCCGGGACGACGCCGGCGATCTGCGGCGAGCCGGGATCGAGGATCCAGAGCCGGTCAAGGTCGTCAACGTACACACTCTGCACGCAGACGAACGCGGAAGACGGAGCTTCGCCGGGCTTCCAAGAGTTCCATGTCGCATCGGGAAATGCGAGCGACGACTTGTCGGGCGAGATTTCCTCGACCGCGTTGGTGTAGGGCTCATTCCAGCGCGGGTAGTTCGTGAAGACTCGCCCGCGTTTGCTGACCGCGACGCCCGTGAGTTGCCGATCGGTGGACGAGAAGATCAGGTCACCGGAATACGGGCCCAAGTCGTGGCCCGACGAGCACCCGCTCAGCCCCAGAGCGAACCCCGCAAAAAGGCCCACAACGAACCACACATGCGCGATGGTCTTCATGCGCCGATCGTACGCGCCACTTGCTGCGAGCCCACGTCATGGCTTTCCCAGCATCCCCACGAGCCTGAAGATCGCTGCGCTGCGGCATGGCGAAACTCTCAGACCGGGGTGAACACCTCCGAGTGTCAACGAGACATCATCTCGGGCGCGTGTTTTTCCCACATTCTGCGCTGCGGGTCAGCGCCGCGATTGGTCTTCGTTCGCGGATTTGATCGCGCGGGCTAGGTTGTCCACCAAGTTCTCACCCGCGCACACACATTTTGATTTTTCTCTTTGGAAATGCGCGTCGTCGCCGGTATCTTTCAGACACGCGGCCATGGATCGGCCGCGCCGGGTTGCGTCGCATGTTCGCGACACATTTTGCGGCCCGCGAAGGTCAAGGAGCCGGCCATGTATACGGGTGCTGCTGCGCCGCAGGTGCAGGATGTCGTGGGGTCATTGGAAAACAACCGCATGGGTTGCTCGGGCGAAGTCTCGGGCGCGATCACGCACGCGCCGCGCGCCGCTTCCGCACGCGCGCCGCGCGCTGCCGTTCGGCGCGCGAGCGTCAGTCAGCGATCGCCGATCGCGACGTCGGCGGATATCGAGTCGTGGTGGCTGCAGTTTCGCGCCAAGGGCCCCGGCTGGGCCGCGGCTCGCGCGCAGCTTTTGGTCCACTTCCGCCCGGTGCTGCGCGCGATCGCGGCGCGTGAGGCGTCGCGTTTGCCGGCGGCGATCGATATCGAAGACCTGGTGAGCGAGGGCACCATCGGGCTGATGAAGTGCCTGGAGAGCTTCCGGCCCGAGGCGGGTGTGACGTTCGAGACGTTCTGCTCCAAGCGCGTGCGCGGCGCGATGGTGGACTATCTGCGCGAGCTGGACTGGCACCCGCGATTGACGCAGCGGCGGCACCGCAAGGTCGAGCGCTGCCGCGAGCAGTTCCGGCTGCGATTCGGGCGCGAGGCGCTGCCGGAAGAGATCGAGCGATCGCTGCGCGAGCAGGGGCTGACGCCTGAGGAGGCGCAGCAAACGATCGGCGACTGCGACATCATCCCGGTGCGGAGCCTGACGCCGCCGCCGAACTCTGATGGTGATTCGGATTCGCTGCAGCTCGATGCGCGCGGGGGCGATCCGGCGCGCGGGGCTTTGCGTGCGGACCTCAAGAAGTTCATCGGCCGCAACCTCTCGCGCTGCGAGCGGCTCGTGCTGTACCTCTACTACTACGAGGACATGACGATGAAGGAGATCGGCGCAGTGCTGGGCAAGAGCGAATCACGCGTGAGCCAGATGCACTCGCTGGTGATCGATCGGCTGCGGAGTGAGTGGCTGGCACGGGATCGGTCGGAGCTGACGGGCGAGTGACGGGGAAGTGGCAAAGTGGCGAAGTGGCAGAGTGGCAGAGTGGCAAAGCAGCAAAGCGGCAAAGCAGCACCCTCGACTGTCGGTCGAGGCGAAGGCTTCGACGTTTTTCCCCTCGGCCCTCGGCCCTTACCCCTCGGCCCTTCCGTCTATGAATAGCCGAGCTCGTCCAGGTCGTCCTCGCTCAGGCCGAAGTGGTGCCCGATCTCGTGCAGCAGCGTGACGCGGATTTCTTCGTAGATCTCGTCGTCGGCGTGCTCGATGTCCCAGCCGCCGACCAGCGCGACGATGCCCTCGCGGAAGACGTGGATGGTCGCGGGCAGGACGCCGGAGAGTTCCAGCGTGCCGTCGGTGATGGCTACGCCGCTGTGAAGGCCCATGAGTTCCTCCGGCGCGTCCGCGGCTTCATCGGGCGCGATCACGCCGTCGCGTGTGAGCTGCGCGATGAGCTTGGCGTCGGGCCGGTCCTCGACGATGACGGGCACTTCCTCGATGACGCGCCGCGCCGCCGCCGGGAGCGCATCGATCGCGTCCTCAAGGAGCTTATCGAATCGTTCGCGAAGCTCGGCCTTCATTGCCATCGTTGAGGAGCCTCCAGCTCTCAGCTTTCAGTCTTCAGCTTTCTAGCCTCAGCACTCATTCCTCGTCTCTCGGCCCTCAACCCTCGGCCCTCTCACTCATCGCGGGATCAGCACGTACGACGTGCCGTCGCTGCCGCCGAACCAGACCTTGGTCATGTCTGCGCGCAGGTACGTCAGCGTTCCGGTCTTTTCGTCGGGCGACGCCGGGTCGAGCACCAGCACGTCACCGTTCTCATCCAGGCCTTCGATCACGATCAGGTGGCCGTCGGTCTTTGGATAGGGCGCGCCGCGCAGCTCTCCGGGCTTGACGCGGATCGACACGACGATGGGGATTCCGCGTGCGAGCGTCTGCTCGACTTGCGACCAGGAGCTGTACCGAGTGACGAAGCCGCGTGCGCCGAGCTCGAACGCGGCTTGCACGTTGCGGGGCCAGTTGCCGTAGATGTCGTGAGATTT
>JAIEQQ010000048.1 GCA_019747615.1 Phycisphaerales bacterium | reverse complement strand
AGCACGCCGATCACCGTGAGGACAGTCGTCATGGGCTGATTCCTTCGCTCTGCACCACTTGCACCGGCCGAACAAGCCCGGAATGACCGAACACCGACCGAAAGCATACCGCCACCCCGCCGCATTCTGCAAGCCCCGTGCTGGACTGGCACCCGCTGCCCCCTTAGCATCCTCCCCCCAAGACTTTGAAGGATGTGACCATGTCCACGCAACTCATCATCGAGCAGATCAACGCCGCCGCCCTGAAGACCAACATCCCCCGCATGGACATTGGCGACACCATCGCCGTCCACTGCCGGATCGTTGAAGGCACGAAGGAACGCATCCAGATTTTCACCGGCGTCGTCCTGGCCCGCTCGGGCCGCGGCATCACCGAAATGATCACCGTCCGCCGCATCGTCGAAGAGATGGGCGTCGAGCGCGTCTTCCCGATCAACTCGCCCAAGGTCGCCCACTTCGAGGTCATCCGTCGCGGCCAGGCGAGCCGCGCGAAGCTGTACTACCTCCGCGATCGCACGGGCAAGAGCCGCCGCATCATCGATCGTCGCCGCAAGATGAAGCACGTCGCGGGTCTGTCGGTCGCGAACCAGAACTGATTCGGTATCGCCCGGCGTGCCGCGAGGCATCGCAGTGGGCGTTCAACGAACAAACTTCAGCAAAGGCCGCGTCTCACGACGTGGCCTTTTTCGTTTCATCGAGGCATTGGGTTCTCGTTGTCCGGTCGGCTGAACACCACGCTCGCGCTGGCGGGCACTGAGGACGCGCCTCGCGCGTGTTTGACCCGGGCCTTCGCAGAGCCTCAGGCCCGGCGTCCGCGTTGGCTAGACTCAATGTGCATCCGCAAATCAGACATTGAACAGGAAGTGGCACACGTCGGCGTCCTGCATGACGTACTGCTTGCCCTCGATGCGCATCTTGCCGGCTTCCTTGATCGCCTTCTCGCTCTGGAACTTCACCAGATCGTCCACGCTGTAGATCTCGGCGCGGATGAAGCCGCGCTCAAAGTCCGTGTGGATCACGCCGGCTGCCTGCGGCGCCGTCGCCCCCACCGGCACCGTCCATGCCCGCACTTCCTTCTCGCCCGCGGTGTAGTACGACTGCAAGCCCAGCAGCGTGTACGCGGCCCGCGCCAGCGCACTGAGCGCCGGCTCATCCATGCCGTAGGCCCCGAGCATTTCCTTCTTCTCGTCCTCGCTGAGGCTCGAAAGCTCGGACTCGATCTTGGCGCAGACGGGCACGACCTGCATGCCCTCTTGCTTGGCGCGAGCGCGGACGCGCTGGGCCATGTCGCCGGTGCCGTGGACGTCGGACTCGTCAACGTTCGCCACATACAGCACGCTCTTGGCGCTGAGCATGCCCAGCGACTTGACGATCTTGATCTCTTCGGGATCGGTGAGGCTTGAGACGACGCCGCGGGCGGGCTTGTCTTCGTTGAGTACGGGCTCGAGCTTTTTGAGCACCGCCAGGCGAGCGATGGCTTCCTTGTCGCCGCTCTTGGCGGAGCGCTCGGCCTTGCTCATCGAGCTTTCGATCGTCTGCAGGTCCGCCAGGATCAGCTCGGTCTCGATGGTCTCAATATCGCGGATCGGGTCGATCTTGCCGTCGACGTGCGTGATCTCTTCGCCGCCCGGCGCGTTCTCAAAGCAGCGGACGACGTGCAGGATCGCGTCCACCTCGCGGATGTGCGACAGGAACTTGTTGCCGAGCCCCTCACCCTCAGACGCGCCGCGGACGATGCCGGCGATGTCTACCAGTCGCAGGGCCGCGGGGATGACCTTCTGCGTCTTGATGTACTTCTGGATGATCTGCAGGCGCGGATCGGGGATCGGCACGACGCCGACGTTCGGCTCGATCGTGGCGAACGGGTAGTTCGCCGCGAGCACGCCGGCGTTCGTGAGTGCGTTGAACAGGGTGGACTTGCCAACGTTGGGCAGCCCGACAATGCCAGCTTCCATGGAGAGCTCCTCGAAGGGGTGGAGGATAGCGCGGGGCGTCGCGCGGCGAGGCGGGGGGACCAGAAGTGGCGGAGTGGCAAAGCTCGAAGCAGCAAAGCTCATAGCAGGAAATGAAGGCCGCTGCCGCGCGTGAGAGCCGCACGGCAAGCACTCGCGCCCACCCTTCCCCGGTCCCTATCGGGGGAGGCGCCGCGCTTCGCGGCGGAGGGGGCGGGACTGCGACATACTCGTTGTCACAATAATCGCCGTGAGTGTTCGAGCCCCCTCCGGCTCGAAGACTCGCCACCTCCCCCGGTGGGACCGGGGGAGGGTGAGCTGAACAGAGCAGTCTCTCTCAAGTCCCACGCCCCACACCTCAACCCCCCGCCAACCGCCGCTTCATCCCCGCGATCGTCTCTTCTGAGACGTGGTGCTCGATGCCCTCGGCGTCCAGCAGCGCTTGCTCGCGCGGCACGCCGAGGGACTCTAAAAACGCGAGCACCACGTCGTGTCGCTCGCGGGCGCGCAGCGCGAGCGATTGGCCAGCTTCGGTGAGTGTCACTGGGCGGTGGCGTTCGCTGAGGACGAGGCCGCGCTCGGTGAGGCGTTTGAGTGTGCGCGAGACGGTGACGTGCGAGACGCCCATGACGCGGGCGAGCAGCATCACGCGGGCCTCGCCCTCGACGCGGATGAGTTCGGCGATGGCTTCGACGTAATCCTCCGCCGCCTCGGCGCGGTGCGCATCGCGCGTGCGCCGGAAGATCGCGGCGGACTTTCTCGCGTCCGCACGCCCATCGGCCCTCACTTCTGAGTCGCTCCGGGCACGGGATGGCTTCCGCGATTTCACGCCGCGGATCGTACCACAGACGCAACGCGGTGCGGGGGCGCGGGGGTTTCATGGCGGCATGGGCGGTGTCGCCAGCGATGGCGAAGATGGCGGTTGCGCTGTCGCGGCCCAGCGTGTAAACTGCCCGCATGGCCGGGACCACGCAATCCAGACGTCCGACGAAGTCAGCACCGCCGAAGGTGGCTGCTCGTCCCACTGGCGAGCCATCATCCGCGGCGGAGATTGAAGAACACGACGGTGCTTTGGGCGGTGCGCTGAAGCCCGAGCGAGCGACGCAAGACGGGAGCGTTCGTGTGTATGCGGGAGACTGCCGGCAGATTTTGGGCGGGCTTGACGAGGCTCGCGAGCAGAAGGTTGATCTGGTGTTTGCGGATCCGCCGTTTAACTGGAGCCGCGCGTATGACCGGTGGGAGACGACGGGCTCGAAGCAGGCCGATGTCGCCAAGGTGCGGAGCGACGGCGCCAAGTACGACACCTGGGATGACTCCATCCCACGCGAGGACTACATCACGTTCACGCATCAGTGGATCAAGGGGTGCGTGGATGGGCTGCGACCCGGCGGCTCGCTCTGGATCAACATCCCCGACGACACCGCGGCGGAGATCGTCGTGTTCGTCAAGAACACGCTCAAGATCCCGCTGATCAACTGGTGCATCTGGCACTATCGCTTTGGCCAGAATCGCGCCAGCGCGTTCATCAACTCCAAGGTCCACGCGCTGCACTTTGTCAAGCCCGGCGGCACGCCAACGTGGCACCCCGAGCGCGTGCTTGAGCCCTCGGATCGCGCCACGACGTACTTTGATCCGCGCACGCTGAGCAAGAAAGACGGCATGCCCGCGGGGATGCGCCTGCCGATGGATGTGTGGTATGGGCAATACTGGGGCCGCGTGCAGGGCAACAACAAGGAACGCCGCCCCGGACACGACAACCAACTGCCCGAGGCGTATCTGGAGCGCGTGATCCTCGCGTGCTCGAATGAGAACGACTTGGTGCTGGATCCGTTCCTGGGCAGCGGCACGACGGGCGCCGTGGCCCACGCGTACAACCGGCGCTTCATCGGCTGCGAGTTTTCGCGGGCCAACCTGCTCAGCGCGTATCAGCGGATCACCGAGGTCGGGATGGTCGGCAAGGGCAAGGCCCTGGGCCAATCTACCGCGATCTTCAAGGCTCGCCCCGCAAGCGACGCGGCGAAGGCCCGCACGCGCGATTCCATCGGCGCTGCGGGCGGTCAGCCTTCGAAATCGCCAGCGGGTCAGCCGCCGAAGAAGAGTCGCGGGCGGCCACGCAAGAGCTGACACGCGGCAGCGGTTGCGATGGGATGCGATTGCGAGCCACATTGAGCGAGTCACATTGAGGTGGTGACTTCTCGCCGTCGCTCGCTCGAATGACACGCTCGATCCTGTCGCTCACGGCATATTTTCGGTCTGCCGCTACACTTCGCTCATGAGTGAGCCCGCCTCCACCCCACGCCCCCCCGCGCCCACGGGCATTGACTGGCGGACGCTGCACATCTGGCAGATCCAGCCGCTGCGCGACATCATGCTGATCGCCGCGGTGCTCGGCGTGGCGTATCTCGGATACCTCTTGAGCATCGTGACGGTGCCGCTGCTGCTGGCGCTGTTGCTGGCGTATCTCGTGGAGCCGGTGGTCAGCCGCGTGACGCGGAGCGGGCATCTCTCGCGTCCGTTCGTCGCCGCGGCGTTGATCATCATCGCGCTGCTGGCCGTCGCGACGCCGGTGGTGCTGGGCCTGGGCGTCGGCGCGCTGCAGGGTGCCGGCTACGTGCAGCAACAAGCATCAAACATCCAGTCGCTGGTGCGCAGCGTGGAGAAGCCGGCCGACGCGGAGCTCGAATCGAGACTGCCGGGGCCGAACTGGATCAAGCTGCGCGATTGGATCGTGGACATCAAGGCCGAGGCCGACATGGCCCGCGCGACCGGCAATCGCGGGGCGACCGACCCGGCGGAGACCCCATCACCACGGCCATCACCCGGGCCGACAACACCGCAAGGCTCGCCGCCGGCGCCGTCGACCGAACCCGCCAGTCCGCCGGTCATCACCCCCCCCACCACGACTACCACGCCCGAGCCCAACGGGCCGCCTGAGAACGCCGAGCGACGTTCCAGCCGCAGCGCCGTGCTCGCGTATCAGGGCATCGAGTGGGCGGTGCAGTCCATTCAGAAGCACGGCACCGAACTCGGTGCAACATTGCTCAAAACCAGCGCCGGCGCGATCACCGGAGGCTTCGGCGTTGTCTCTTGGCTCTTCATGCTCGGCTTCGGCGCGTTCCTCACTTCGTTCTTCTTCTTCTTTGTCTGCTGTGAGTATGAACGCGTCGTCAAGTTCCTGAAGGACGCGATGCCCGAGCAGAACCGCGAGCGCGCGTTGCTGCTGGCCAGCAAGATGGACCGCGCCATCAGCGGCTTCGTGCGCGGGCGATTGACGATCTGCGCCGTTCTGGTCGCCTATTACACGCTCGCGTACTGGGCGATCGGCACCAGCGTGCCGCTGATCCTGGGCCCGGTTGTTGGCCTGCTCACGCTGATCCCCTACGTCTCGGGCATCGGCGTGCCGGTGGCGATCCTGCTGCTGTTCCTGCAACCGGCGGACAACAGCATCCAATCGCAGATGCTGTGGATCGTCGGAGCGCCGATCGTTGTCTACGCCATCGGCCAGTTCATTGACGATTACATTCTGACGCCGCGCATTCAGGGCCAGAACACCGGGATGGACACGCCGACGATCCTGTTCGCGTCGATCGCCGGCGGCGTGCTGCTGGGGTTCTACGGCTTGCTGCTGGCGATTCCCATCGCGGCGTGCGTGAAGATCACGATCCAAGAAGTCGTGTGGCCAAGGTTCAAGGCTTGGCGCGAGGGCAAGGCCGCTGATCCGCTGCCGTTGCCGACTGCGCCGTCCGCTGCGGTGGTCAACGCGATTCGACCACCGGGCTCGCCACCGGTCACACCTTCGTGACCGCCGGGAAATCGATGACCGTCCCATTGGCGTGGTTGAAGTAGTTGGTGAAGATGGCCAGCGCGTACGCGCCGATGACCTCGCCGATGACGTTCTCGCTAAAGCCGGCCTTTTTGAAGGAAGCGATGTCGCCGTCGGAGACAAAGCCGCGCTTCTCGTGGAGCGAGAGCACAAACTTCGCGAGGCCGTCGAGCTTGGCATCCGCCAGCGTGCCGCGCCGGGCTTCGACGGTCTGAGCTTCGGTGAGTCCGGACATCTTGCCGATTGTCGTGTGCGCCGCGACGCAGTAGTCGCAGTTGTTTGCTTGGGCGACGACGAGCTGGATTGTCTCGCGTTCCTTCGCGTTCAGTGTGCCGTGGTTCAGGGCGCCGCTCATGGCGAGATACGCGTCCAGAGCCGCCGGTGCCTGCGCCATCGAGCGGAAGAGGTTGAAGGTCTTGCCCTTGAGCGGGCCATCGAAGATCTCTTTGGCGCGGCCAGTGGCGTTCGCAGGATCAACGGGAGTAATTCGAGGCATGTGATGCTCCTTTTCCGTAGTGGACTGAACTTGGCAAACGAAATGCCCACCACAAGGCGGCACACCCGTTTCGATGCCGCGTCGGCGCATTTGGTTTCATCGCGTATCCGCTTGATTCAGTCAAGCCAGCGGCTCACACTCTCTTGATGATCAACGCAGACGTGGTAATCGTGGGTGCCGGCTTGGCGGGCTTGGCGTGCGCGCGAGAACTCGTCCGCGCCGGGCGAGCGCCGATTATTCTCGAAGCGTCGGACGACATCGGCGGGCGCGTTCGCACCGATCGCACGCCCGGCCCGGGCGGCGAGTACCTGCTCGACCGCGGCTTCCAGGTCTTCCTCACCGCGTATCCCGAGGCGGCGCAGCTCGATCTGCCGGCGCTCGACCTGCAAGCCTTCGAGCCCGGCGCGATCGTGCGATTCAACGGCAAGTTCCACCCGCTCATGGATCCGCTCCGTCGCCCGGGCTCGATCCTCGATGGAGCGCTCTCGCGCGTCGGCTCGCTCACCGACAAGTTCAAAGTCGGGCTCATGCGTACGCGGCTGCAAGCCGCCAGCGACCCGCGAGCGCTCTTTGAGGCGCAAGGCCCGGAGCTCACCATCGCCCAAGCACTCGCCGATCGCGGCTTCAGCCCCGCGTTTATCGACCGCTTTTTCATGCCCTTCTTCGGCGGCATCACCTTCGCCCCGGATCTCTCGGCCAGCAGCCGCATGATGGACTTCGTCTTCCGCTGCTTCTCCAGTGGCGATGCGACCGTGCCGCGCCTGGGCATGCAGCAGATCCCGCGCCAGCTCGCAAACGCGCTGCCCGCGGGCATGATCTCACTCAACACGCCCGTCACCTCGATCGCGCCCGGCGTGGTCACAACCGCCGGCGCGGAGTATCGCGCCCTCGCGATCGTGCTGGCGTGCGAGGGCTTCGAGGCCTCGCGCCTTCGATCGCGCCCGCCGGCTCGCTGGCGGTCGTCGCGCACGCTCTGGTACGCCTTCGAGGGCGAGCCGCCGATCGTCGAGCCCACGCTGCTGCTCGATGGCGATCCGGGCCACCTGGCGCAGAACGTCGCGTTCATGTCCAGCGTCTCGCGTGCGTACGCCCCGGCCGGCCATTCGCTCGCGTGCATCACGCCCCTCCGCCGCCTCGGCGCGGTGCGCATCGCGCGTGCGCCGGAAGATCGCGGCGGACTTTCTCGCGTCCGCACGCCCA
>JAIEQQ010000397.1 GCA_019747615.1 Phycisphaerales bacterium | reverse complement strand
TACGCCGGGCAGCGCGAGGGCTGGCCGGGTGATTCCACGGCTGATCCCGTGCTGGTGGATCTGCCGCTGAGCCCGACGACGCTGGCGCTTGTCGCCGGCGGGCCAAACCCAGCGGGCGCGCGGGCGCTGGCGGCGTGGCTGATGGATGGCGCGCTCGAGAGATCGCTGGCCGGCGGAGATTGGCGCGCGATCCCCGTGTCGCCCAGCGTGCGAGCCGAGCTGAAGACCACCGAAGCGGCGCGGCCCGAGGCGTGGGAAGCGCTGGATGTCGAGCGGGCGCTGTCGATCTGGGAGCGTGGGCTGGGCTGAGCGGCCCGGCGTGAGTGGTCCGGCGCGGGAGTCGCGATGCGCCATCGCGCCGGTGCAACGCCAGAGATCCACCGGAGCCGGAGACGTCAGAGCGCGGGCTTTGATCGCAGGCGCTGGAAGAACTCGCGCAAGAGTGAAGCGGATTCGTCGGCGAGAAGGCCGGTCATCGGGATGATGCGATGGTTCAGGCGTGGGTCTTCGGTGAGGCGGTGAAGGCTGCCGCAGGCGCCGGCCTTAGGGTCCGGCGCGCCGAAGACCAGGCGACCGACGCGTGCGTTGACGATGGCTCCGGCGCACATGATGCACGGTTCGAGCGTGACGACGAGTGTGCAGGCGCTGAGGCGCCAGTCGCCGATCGCGAGGGCCGCGGCTCGGATCGCGAGGACTTCGGCGTGTGCGAGCGGGTCGGAATCGACCTCGCGCCGGTTGGATCCCTCGCCGAGAATGCGGGCGGTGGCGGTTTCATAGACGACGCAGCCGACGGGCACTTCGCCGATCGCGGCGGCCTGACGCGCCAGCTCCAGCGCGCGGCGCATCATGGCCTCGTCGGTGGCGGTCGATGATGAGGCGGGATCTTGCACGCCGGAGGTTATCCGCCCGTACCAGAGCGCCCGCCTTGGTTCGAGTGGCCCATGGCAACGAACGGCCTCCCACCAGGTTGTTGCGATGGGCCACGCGGTTATTGGGCGTGGCAGCATGAGCGGCGTGTACGACCTGCCCGATTGGGAGGGTCCGACTGGATTGGCAAGCCTGTGCGCCTCGCGCGATGGGGTGGACGGAGTAGACGGTTGGGCCGATCACTTCCGCAGCGCACCGCACATCGGCTGGGCGCGATCACGAGCACGCATTCGCTCGCGCATCGAGAACACTCAAAGACACGGGCATCGCACAGAGGAAGAGGTGGCCTTTGGATAAGGGAAGCGTTGTCGGCTCGCTCTTGATGACCATTGTCTGTTTCGTCGTCTTCTGGAAGGCGACGCACGGCAATCTCATGGCCCTTTGGTCTGAGAAGGGCGCGATCATGGTCGTCGGCGGCACTATCGCCGTCATCCTCATGGCCATGCCGATGGACAAGCTCAAGAATGTCCCGGGCTGGATCAAGACCTTCCTGTTCCACAAGGGCCAGAGCCCCGCGGACGTGATCAAGCAGATGAACGACCTGGCCGAGAAGGCCCGGCGCGAGGGCATCCTCTCGCTGGAGGGCGATGTTGCCAAGCTCAAGGACCCGTTCCTGATGAGCGGCCTGAAGATGGCCATCGACGGCGTCGCGTCGGACTCCATCGAATCCACGCTCCGGCTCGAAGTGCTGGCCATGCAGGAGCGACACAAGGCGGGCAAGAAGTTCTTTGACCTCATCAAGGTGTACGGCCCCGGCATCGCGCTGACGGCGACGCTGATCGGCCAGATCGGTATGTTCTCGGCGCTCGGTGGCGCGATCGAGGTCATGGGACAGATGCTCGCGGTCGCCGTCGTTGCGACAATGTACGGAACCGTCATGGCCAACTGCATCGCCGGGCCCATGGGCGATCGACTCGCGCTTCGCAGCGGCGAGGAGATCCTCACCCGCGAGATGGTGATCCAGGGCATCTTGTCCATCCAGGCGGGCGACAACCCGCGCGTCACCACCGATCGCATGCTCGCCTTCGTGCCGACGGTCATGCGAAGCAAGCTCGGCATCGCGGCGTGATGCACGGGTGAGTTTGGTCGCTGAGCAATGACACATACGGCGCCTTGTCGACGGAGCTGAGCATGGCAGACAAAGACGAACATCATGGCGGAGGGGGCGGTGGCGAGGGCCACGACGACCATGGTGAAAAGCACGCGAAGCACGGCGGGCACGGCGGTGGCCATGGTGGCGGCCATGAGGAGCACGAAGAAGGCGTACCGGAATGGGTCGTCTCGTTCGCCGACAACGCGCTGCTGCAGATGGGATTCTTCTGCATTCTTCTGGCCATGAACATGGGCCTCAAAGCCAAGGGACCGGTGAACCCCAACGACCCCGAGGGCGGACAGCCCGCGGCGTCTTCGCCGGCGTCGGACCAATGGCTCGACGCGGTGCTGGCGATTCGCGAATCGTTCAACAGCCCGGTGAACCTTGAGGGCACCAACCCCGGCGAGGCCTCGCTGCGCAAGCGGGCCAAGGAGAAGCTCGGCATGACGCCGATGCCCGGCTCACAGGGACAGGGTGCTGGCGAGGAAGACCAGTCCAACGCGCAGAAGGACGCGCAGCTCATTGGCGAGAATGAGACGGTCGTCTTTGAGACCAGCTCAAGCATGCTGTCCAGACGGGCCAAGGACGATATCGAAGCGTTCGTGAAAGCGGTGAAGGGCCAGCGGTTTGTCATCGAGGTGCGCGGGCACGTGAGCCCCTGGGAGGCCCGTGGAACGTCTGGGGCTGGTCCGAATCTCGCCGCCCCCGGAGCGCCCGAGGGCGCCGCGGACATCAAGCGTGGGCATCGGCTGGCGTTTGATCGCGCACTGGCGGTCACCGAGGCGCTGGTCGCGGCAGGAATCGAGCCGCAGTTGATCCGCGTGAAGTCGAGCTCTGACGGCGAGCGCGTGAGCCAGACGGTGTACACCGACGCGCAGAAGCGGAGCAACCAGCGCGTCGAGATCATCAAGACCAACGAGCAAATGCCGGCAGATCCCTATAGCCAAGATCCGAACGAGCGCCAGAAGTGAATCGATTGTGGATGACGTGGACAGGCTCGGGCCTGCCGCGAATCTGCGAGGGGATGGTGTGCGTGCGAGGGCGTGGGATCTTGCCTTGGTATATCCAATAGAAATGAATTGCTGGTAGTAGTTGTAAGAGGCGTCTGTCGGTTGTGGATGTTCTGTGCGCAACGGCTGGGGACTGGCCATCTGGGCGGGCTCTGGCGGGATTGCGAACTGTGGATGAGCGGGGTACTCAATGGCGGCGCGGGGTGGCGCTTGGGCGGCCGCGGCGCCGGTTGCGCGCTTGCTGGAGGGGGAGGGGGCTGTCGGGTGCGGCGGCCAACCGACAGGTGGTGCGCCGGTTGTTCGCAGGGAGCGCTTGGTCAAATGACAGGCGAGCGGCGAGTCGGCTGGCGGCGATCGTGTGAGTGTCCGGTGGATGCTGGACGGGCTTGGGGGCTGGAGTGAGGGATTTGCGGGCTTGGCCGCCGCGTTGAGGGCTGTGGTCTCTATGCTTGACGTCGAGGCCAGTGCGCTTGAGCGTACCCGGCCGATGATCCAATGCACAGGGAGGCCCCATGGCCAAGTCACTCAGCGTCAAGGTCAAGTCCGGCAGTTCCAACGGCAAGCATGCGCCGGCAGCCAATGGAGCCGCGGCGGAGCGGGCGCGGGCCGCGGGCGTGGTGACTCGCGACTTTGACTTGGCGCGGGAGATCTCGCCCCGGCGGAAGACGACCGATGCCGGGAGCATTGACGAGCTGGTGAGCGAGCAGCTTGCGCACTTCGGGATCGACCCGAGCACGGAATTCGGCGTTCATCTGGCGGGCCTAGCAAAGCATGTGTACTCGGGGCATGCGGACCTGAAGCAGATGTGGAACG
The DNA here is from genome assembly GCA_019747615.1 of Phycisphaerales bacterium. The sequence goes on along the minus strand of JAIEQQ010000397.1, from coordinate 3,597 downwards.
CGCTGCAGATGGAGCTGGCGGGGCTGGATCGCAAGGACAGGGCGGCGCGGTTCGCGGCCCAGAAGTTCCTGGCCTTTCAGATGGCCAAGATGCTTGACACGCTGATGCACGGCTGGCGCTCAACGTATCAGAGCGTGGTCAAGACGCAGGGCGCGCGGCTGGCGCGCGGGCCGTACCCGGTCTTTGACAATCTCACCGCGCTGTTCAGCGCCAAGCCGGTGATCACGCGGACGGCGACGTACATCTACGCGTGCGCCGAGTGGGTGGACGATGCGTTCCAAGGCAAGGAGCTGATGCTCGAGGTCTACTCGCGTCTGCTGAACCCGACGAACGTCAGCCTCGCGAACCACATCGTGGATATCGAGGCCGGCGAGCTGAGCAGCGAGTACTTTGCCTGGAACTTCAACAGCGGCATGGCCGGCATCGATGCGATCCTCTCGCACCTGCTGGGCTATCGCGACATCGTGCTGTCGTCGCGCAACGTCTACGGCGGCACCTACCAGCTCATGCACGATTGGCTGGCCAAGCCCTCGAACCTGGACATCTCCGTCAACTTCTTCGATGGCTACGAGACCAAGGACTTCATCAAGGCGCTGGACAAGGTCAAGAAAGAGAACGCCGACCGCATCAAGGAAGGCCGGCACGTCTATCTGTACCTCGAGAGCCCCTGCAACCCGCACGGGTATTGTCTTGATGTCCCGGCGATCTGTAAAGAGGCCCACAAGCGCGGCATGACCGTGCTCTGCGACAGCACCGTGGGCACGCCCTTCCTGCATCGCCCGCTCCGCCGCAAGGACCCGATGGAGCGCCCCGACTTCGTGATCCACTCGTACACCAAGGACCTGTCGGGCATGGGCGGCACGACCGCCGGCTGCGTCATTGGACGTAACGAGCGGATGTTCATGGGCAAGCACGACAAGGTGATGGGCGTGGATGTTGACGGCACGCCCCGCGAGTGGCACGGGCACGAGACGCTCTTCTGGAACGTGTACTACATCAAGGGCGCATTCCTTGATGCGGACAAGGCGTACGAGGTGATCAACGGCATGCACACGCTGGAGATGCGCGTGCTGCAGAAGACGATCAACACGCTGACGATGGCCGAGGTGCTCGGCTCGCATCCGTTGATCAACGTCAACTGCAACGCGGTGCCGGGGAACCACAACGCCGCGGTGCGCGAGCGCGTGATGTATTTGGGCCTGCCGGCGCCGCTGTTCACGATCGACTTTGAGGGCAAGGGTGGCAAGGGTGATAAGGCGCCGTTTGATCGCACGACGTTCAAGCGGTTCTTCGATTGCCTGGACCCGGTCTTCGGGCATCAGGTCAGCCTTGGCCAGACGAACACCGTCGTGCTGTGCCCGGCGATCACCAGCCACAGCGAAATGAGCAACGAGGCGCTGCGGGCGGCGGGTATCGAGCCGACGACGGTGCGCATCTCGATCGGCATCGAGGACCCGCGCACGCTGATTGCGCACCTGATCAAGGCCAGCGAGCTGGTGCTGGATGGCGCGAGCAAGGGCTTCAGCACGAAGTTCCCGGCCGCGGCCAAGATCGACGCGATCTACCGCAAGCACTACATGGAAGTTCATCAGCGGTATGTGGATGCGCAGCCGAAGATGGCCGAGCTGACCCGATAACGCCCGAACTCAGATACGGCGCGACGGAACGCGGGATTCAGCGCACCGGGTGACTGTTGCGGGTTGAAGGTGAAGCTCGGGCATTTGCAGGGCGCAAGCGCCGGACCCCTCTCGGAGAGAGGGGGTACCCAAAGGCACGGGATTCACTGGCGATCCGCAAGACGATTGTGCCGATCACTGACCCACGGTCCATTCACGGAGCGAAGACCCGATGCAAACGACAACGCCGAGCGGTGATCGCGTGCCGGACTTTGGGTCATCGCGGGCTGCGCGCTTGGCGTGGTGGGTGTTTGTGCCGTGCTTGTTGCTGGTGGTGGCGGTGCAGCAGGGCGCACTGACGCTGTTTGAAGAGGCCCCGGCACCGCCGACGACAAACGCCAAACGCGTTGTTGCGGAGGATGGCACCGTTGTGCGCAAGAGCGAGCTGGCGCCGCCGGGCTTTGACATGGACTCGCTGAACATCAAGATGATGTTGCGGTTTGCGACCGAGCCGGAGCAGGCGATCCAAGCACTTGACGGCTTCCGCGCCGCGGCGAAGACGGATCTTCAGCGGGCGCGTCTGGGCATGGCCGAGGCGATTGTCCGCTCGGCGGCGGGAACGGATCAGAAGGCGCGAGACCTGGCGATGAAGGCGCTGGACGACGCCGCGGAGGGGCCGACGAACGCGACGACGGGCGAGAAGGACGAGAGCAAGGGCGTCAACGAGGATGATCTGCTGCGCGATATGTCCGTCGCGCGCCGCGTGTATGAGGCCGGCTCGGCGAAGGACGCGGGGATCACGGACTTCGAGGCCCGGCTGTTGAAAGAGCGCCACGGCTTCCTTGGCGAGCTGACGCTGTCGTTCAACGACCCGGCGAAGGCCGATGCGCGCAAGCAGTTTCTCAATGGTGGCGCGTTCATCATCGCGTTCTCGCTGCTGTTCATCGCGGGGTTTGTCGGGCTTCTGATTGCGGGCGTTGCACTGCTGGTGGTGATGCTGGCATTCAAGCCGGGGATGAAGGTCCTGGCGATGGAGTCGCCGATTGCGCCGACGCCTGCGCGGGGCGGCAGCCTGCCGGTCGAGATCGCGACGCTCTTCATCGCGTGCTTCCTGACGATGGCGCTGCTGCTGGGCGTCGCGCGGGCGCTGGCACCGAACTCGGCGGTCGTCGGGCTCGCGGGCATCACGGTGCCCTGGGCGATCACGGCGCTGCTGTTGATCTATCCGATGATTCGAGGCGTCTCGTGGAGCGACTACCGGCGCACGCTGGGCCTCACCAGCGGACGAGGCGTGCTCCGCGAAGCGGCCTGGGGTGTCTTGGGCTGGGTCGCGGCGTTCCCGCTGCTGATCTGCGCTGTGTTCGTGTCCGTCATGCTCGGCGCGATCGTTGAGCTGCTCTTCGGCTCGCGGGGCGAGCCGAATATGCGGATCCCTGAGGTGCTCGCTCACGCCGACGTCGTGTCGGTCTTGATGCTGTTTGCGCTGATGACGCTGTGGGCGCCGATCACCGAGGAGCTGGTGTTTCGAGGTGGGCTGTTCCGGCAACTGTCGCCGCGGACGGTGCCGATCTTGGCGATGCTGCTGAGCTCGGTGTGTTTCACGATCGTTCACCCGTACCCGGTGTATCTGATGCTGCCGGTGTTCACGCTGGGGACGATGTTCGCGTTCCTGCGGCACTGGCGCGGCTCGCTGATCGCGCCGATGGTGGCGCACGCGATGAACAACGCGCTGGTGGGCGTGCTGGTGCTGCTGATCTTCCGCTTCTTCCTGGCGGAGTGATTGATCGCGGAGTTATGCGGCCGCGTCGCCGACGCTGAATGTCAGCGCGTCGCCTTGCGCATCGACCTTGATTGTCTGGCCCGCGACGAACTCACCGGCCAGCAGGCGCGAGGCCAGCGGGTTCTCCAGGCGTTGCTGGATGACGCGCTTGAGCGGGCGAGCGCCGAAGGCGGGGTCCCAGCCTTCGGCGGCGAGTGCGTC
>JAIEQQ010000350.1 GCA_019747615.1 Phycisphaerales bacterium | reverse complement strand
GGCGTTGCTGCGGCTGAGCGCGGCGGGCGTCGCGTTGGTGGTGAGCGCTGCGCTGCTTGTGACGCTGTCGCAGATCATGCTCGTGCTGCTCGGCATGATTTCTCGCCCCGGAGATCTGCCGATCGGGGTGATCGGCATCGGTGTGACGATCATTCTCACGGTTGCCGGCGCGGTTGCGATGCTCGTCCGCGATGTCATGCTGCGGCGGCGGGTGCGGTGGGTGATCAAGGCCAAGGGCACGTGCGCCGGGTGCGGGTATGGGTTGCTGGGCCTGCCGGTGCCGGATGATCTGCGAGTGACGTGCCCGGAGTGCGGCATGGAGATGTGGGTGGATGCGGCGCTGGCGGAGCTTGTGACCGATGAGCAGGGGCAGCGGCGGTTGAAGCCGAAGCCGGAGAAGCGGGTGCTGCCGCGATGGATGAATCGGAGGTTGGCGTGGAATGTTGGCAAGGTCGCGGCGGTGGTGGTGTTGTTGGCGGTGGTGGGTGGGGCGGGGTGGTGGGCTTGGCGCGAGCATCAGTTGGTGGAACAGGCAAAGGTGGCGAAGGCGGATCTTCGCGGGCTCAAGGTGATTCAGGAGATGAATGCGTCGCAATATCCGCCCGTTGCGCCCGGCATGAGCGAGGCGGAGGCGCGGGCAAAGGACGGCTGGACGCTGTTTGACAAAGTGTTCGAGGCACTGGACAAGGCGACGGGCGATTTGACAAGCGAGCCGAACGCGGTTCGAGAGACATCAGGCGCGCCGCTCACGCCGGAGCCGTCGATGGTCTTTGACGACTGGGAGAAGAAGGATGTAGACGAAGTTCAACGAGAGCACTATCGGGTAGAAGAGGCGCTGGCGCGCCGGCTCGTCGCCAGATTCGACGAACTCGGCGGTGATGCGCGCCTGCGGGCGATGATTGATGCGGAGCGGGCGGTGCGCGATTGGCGCGTGCTGGAGAATCCCGGTGAGATGCCGTCACTGGTGTCGATGCAGTGGCTGGGGGCCACTCGGCGGGTGGCTCGCGCGTGTGCCGCGAAGATGGAGATCGCTTTGGAGCGAGACGATCTTGCGGGGTATCTGCTTGGGCTGCGCGGGGGGTTGAAGCTCGCGTCGATGGTCGAACGTGAACCGGTGATTATCAACCGGCTGGTGAGTCGCGCGATCGACGCGCTGATGATCGCGCGGGTGCGATTTCACATGGTTGTTGGGGCGGCGGATGGAAAGAAGTTGCCTGACTCTTGGCTCCGGCCCGTCGATGAGGCGTTCGCGGAGCGGAGTAAGTCGGTCGTTCCGGTGACGTTTGTGCTCGACGGCGAGCGAGAGTTTGGGCGGCAGGGGATTGCTTGGATGTTCTCCGATCCGGCTCGCGTGCGATCGGTCTCCGCGGCGGAGGGGACGCTGAACGGGGTCTTCTTCTCGAGCCCGACGTTCTTCACGACGCGACGCGTGGGCAGCTATCAAGAGAACCTTGATGCCCTTGATGAGATTTACGCCGATGCGAAGCTCCGGTTGGTGCCGCCGCAGCAACCGGCGATCAAGCGCTCTCCCCGCCCCGATGAGGAGTCGTCGCTGGTGATCATCAGGACCATCGCGCCGGGGCTCGGCCTTGTCATCAGGTCGGATGTACAGGCTCGGTTCGAACTTTTGGGCGTGCGGACGATGCTTGCGATCGAGCGATTCCGCGTTGATCGCGGGAGGTATCCAGAGTCGCTTGGTGAGTTGGTTCCAGATCGCCTGGCCGAGGTGCCGACTGATCCCGGTCTTCAGTTGCCGCTGGTCTACCGCAGAATCGACGCGGCGACGGACGAACTCCGACGCGGGTACCTGCTGTACGCGCTGGGGTTTGACGGGGTTGACAACGGCGGGACAGCCCACGGCCCGCAGCGCGATCCAAGCGTGCTCTTTGATAACACATGGAATGGATTTGACTACCCGATCAACGATCAGCGCTAATGAACTCGGGCGATTGGCAGCAGGCCCGATCGCGTTTCAACGCCTTCGCAAAACCCACCATGCGACTGCTCACCCTCAAACTCCATCGCGCGTTCCCCGAGCTTGATCGCTTTGAAGAGGCGAATGCCGCGGCGTTTGTGGCTGAGGCGGGGCGGGCTTCGACGGCTTGGAGGGTGGTGAGTGCCGCGGCGTCGATCACGGCGTTTGTGGTGCTGGCGCCGATTGCGTTGCTTGCGCTGGGGGGAGTCGCCGCGGCGCTCCAATGGTCCCCGTTGATCGCGACGCCCCATGGCGAGTTCCATCTGTGGGTGATTGGCGTCAGCATTGTCGCTTCGTTCGTGCTGTCGGTGAGCGGGGCGCTCGTCGTGCGAGACATGATGCTGCGGCATCAGATCAGCAAGCTTCTGGGTGATCAGGCGCGCTGTCGAATGTGCCGGTATGAGCTGCTTGGCCTGCGGCGAGACAAGTTCGGGATGGTCCATTGTCCGGAGTGCGGCACGTTGTCGGAGGTTGATTCGTCGTTTGGTCAACTGGTCGGTGACGGGAAAGCGTTGCAACGTCTCGGAGAAAAGGTCGCTCAGGTGCGTGCGGTACACGCCGCGGCGTCGGCGTCGCCGCCGACTGAAGCCGTACCAAGCGATGTCGCGGAGCGATCGCCGCGAGGAGCGGGCGGGAGTTCGGAGCCGCGGGTTGAGTGAGTTTTTGGTGAGGCGGCGATGACCTTTCCCAAGAATGGTGCAATGTCTCGGCACGCGAGTAGGATTTCCCTCCCGCGTTTCCACGTTTCGTGACCAACGTCATCGATCGCTCACCCATGCGACTTCTCACCCTCAAACTCCATCGCGCCTTCCCCGAGCTTGACCGGTTTGACGACTGGAAGGCGGCGATGTTTGTCGTGTCCGCAAGTCGGTCGTCGGTCGCGTGGAATGTCCTGTCCGCGGTGGCCTGCCTGGCGACGTTCTTCGTTGCGACGGCGGGCTTTGGCGTGATCAGCAGTGTGATGTCGACACTTCTTTTATCGAGCGGTGTCATCCGCAGTCACGGCGGGGATCCGCCGCTTTGGGCCATTGCGTTGGCGCTCTCGCTTCCAGTCGCGGGCGGCGGGGCCGCGGCGTTTCTTGTTCGTGATGTGATGCTGCGCCGGCAGATCAATCGGATTCTCGGGGATCAGGCGCGTTGTCGGTCGTGCCGCTACGAACTTCTCGGGCTGAAGCGGAACGCAGCGGGGATGGTCCTGTGCCCCGAGTGCGGCACGCTCTGCGAGATGGATGAGTCGTTTGATCGTTTGGCGGAAGACACGACCGGTGAGGCGAGGGTGGACGCGTTCCTTGCTCAGAGCCAGTCGAAACGCGCGATGACGACTGATGCGACCGGTCGGCCACGAGGTGACGCTCAGGACTCTTCCGATCACGTGGAATAGGCGTGCGCGCGTGGCCAGAGCCGTCGGCGCCCGGTCGATCAACGCGGCCAGTCAAACGCCATGAACACGGGTCAGTATGACGCGCGCCCTTGATCCACACCGGCCTCGCGCGGCGTATCCTCGGCTCGAATGTCACTCAAGCTCACCAAACCGCAGGGGCATGTCGTCTTCGTGCTGCTCATGTGCCTCATGATGTCCGGGGCGATGTCGCTGGTGATGGCGTTTCTGGCGATCGGATTCAGCGATCGGCTGGTGGGGCTGTGGACGAAGAACTGGGTGATCGGGTTCGTCGTCGCGGTGCCCGCGGCGTTCGTTGCGGTGCCGGTTGCGAGGTGGATGGCGGCGAGCATCACGAAGTGAGCGGCAACGCGTGCCGACGCGGGCCGGGGATGCGGAGTGTGGTCGGGGCGGTGGCGGGGGCGGTGAACGCGGCGCGCGGCGAGGCCGCGAGCCACTGACGCGGGAGGAACGATGAGCGCAACGCAAGCGGTGGATACACGCAAGGTCAAGGGACGGCGCGTGCTGAAGTTCGCGACGATCGATGAGATGATCCGCGATGCGGAGCAACTCGGCGCGGCTGAAGCCGCGGGGACGCTGAAGCGACTGGGCAACTGGACGCTAGGGCAAACGATCAATCACATGGCGACGTGGGCCTATTACGCCCACGACGGCGTGCCGGCGGCCGGGCACCCGCCTTGGTTCGTGCGGCTGCCGGCGCGATGGTTCTTCAAGCGGTACTTCCTGAGCCGCACGATGATGCCCGGCCTGCGTCCGCTGCGGTCGCCCGAGGGCACGCTGGCGGTGGAGGTGATGCAAACGCCGGAGGCGCTGGCGAAGCTCAAGGCCGGCACAGCGCGGCTGGTGGCGACAGCGCCGACGAAGCCGAACCCGCTCCTGGGCCCGCTGACGCATCAGGAGTGGATCGCGCTGCACCTTCGGCATGCAGAGCTGCACCTGAGCTTCTTTGTGCCTCGATGAATGCGAAACTGCGGACGGACGGAACTGAAGTTCAAGACTGACGAGATCTGCGGAGCTGATCAATGAGCACGACGAACGAGGCTGCGCGGTACGACGCACGAGTGGGCGAAGCGGACCTTGCGCGGATTGCGGAACTGGTGTCGCAGGCGTTTGGTTCGACGGTGCCGGATTCGTTGACGTGGATTCGCTCGCAAGGAATGACGGACCTTCGCGTGATGCGGGTTGGCGGCGAGATTGGTGCGGCGCTGCGGATCATCCCGATGGGACAGTTCTTCGGCGGGCGGTCGGTCAGCATGGCGGGGATTGCGGGAGTGGCGGTGGGGCCGGAATGCCGCGGGCGAGGGCTGGCGCGCGAGATGATGCGGAGCGTGGTGCGAGACTTGCACGACGCGGGCACCGCGATTTCAACGCTCTTTGCGAGCACGCAGCCGCTGTACCGGCAGGTGGGTTATGAGCAGGCGGGGGCGCTGTGCCGCGTGACGATCCCGATGTCGCAACTGGCGACGATCGCGAATCTGGAGCGGGGCGGCGACTGGCGGCGGATCTTGCCCGAGCAGGTGGCGACGATCGCGCCGTGCTACACGTCGATGGCCACGGGAATCGACGGGATGCTGGACCGGGGCGATTACATCTGGGATCGCGTGTGGAAGTGGCGCGATCGGCATCGCGAGGTGTACGCGGCGTTCGACGCGCAGGGGCGCGTTGAGGCGGTCATCGCCGTTGGCCAGTCGCAGAAGCCCGATCGACGCATGCAGCTTGAGCTCAGCGAACTTTCGTTTTCGAGCGTTTCGGCGCTGCGGCGAGCCGCGGCGTTCATTCACGATTACGCCAGCATGGCCGACGACGTGACGATCGCGTGCGGGACGCATCATCCGCTGCTGAGCTTGCTGGCCCAGCAGCGATTCGAGTTCAAGCTCTACGAGTATTGGATGACGCGTGTGCTCCGTGTCAACGACGCGCTGGCGGCGCGGGGCTACGCGCCGGCGATCGACGCCGAGTTGCATCTGGACATTGCCGACGATCTCATCCCCGAGAACCGAGGGCGGCGGGTGCTGCGGGTGAAGAACGGCGTGGGCGAGGTGTCGCCGGGCGGGCGCGGCGACCTGCGGCTTGATGTTCGGGCGCTTGCGCCACTGTTCACCGGGCTCTTGAGCGCGACGCAGCTTCGCGGGCTGGGTGAGCTGAGCGGCGGTGACGAAGCGGTCGCGCGGGCGACCGGGGTGTTCAGTGGATCAAGCGGAATGCCATCGCTCACCGACGCGTTCTAGAACGCGCCGTACTTATCGCCCGTTCGCCGAACCGGGCGTACACCAGAACCGGTTGGCATCGTTCGAGTCGCGCAGCGCGAAGAACTCGGCGTTGGGCATGGTGATTGTCGAGGCGTCAACGACCATGCAGGTGACGCTGCTGCCGTGGTGACCGGGGACGATCTCGCGCGGGAAGCTGGCACCGTCGTTGTAAGGCGGGCCGAACTCGGGCTGCTCGTTGCCGTCCCAGAGGATGACGCTATCAGGGCGGAACTGGCTGATGCGCTGCGGCATTGGAAAGCGGCCGTAGCCGATGGTTGCGCCGTTCATGATGTACGACGTCATGCGGGCGGTGCCGTCAAAGGGGCCCTTGTGGCTGGGGCAGCGGTAGACATCGGCGGATTCGAGATACGACCAAAGCGAGCCGGTCTGGCGGTCGTCCTCCTGGCAGTTGGCAGTGTCCACGCCGGGGCCGTAGAGCCAGCCCTTGCTGGTGGCGACGGGGCCCCAGTTTGGCAGAGGCAGTCGGTCCTTGTAGTCGTTGGCGTACATGGTCAGCGACAGGCCCATCTGGCGCATGTCGCTGAGGCAACCGGCCTGGCGGGCGCTGGCGCGAGCGCCGGCGAGCGCCGGGAGCGTGATGCCGATGATGAGCGCGATGATCGCGATCACCACCAGGAGTTCGATCAGCGTGAACGCGGAACGGCGGTGCGTGTGCTTCATCGGGGCCTCCGTGTTTCACCCGCCCCAGAACTGTCCATATCGATCGCGCTTCGGCGCTTGCGTCTGAGGGATGTAGTCGTTCAGCGACCGCTGGCTGCACCGGGTTCACCACACAACGCAAACTTTACAAAGTTCTCGCGGCGCGCGTCGGTCGGATGGTCGTGCGTACTCACAGGATGCGAACACGACCGTCGGCGGGGGTGAAGACGGGCACGACGCGTGAGGTGTCAATCGCGGCGCACTCCTGAACATCGCGTGAGAGACCGATTCGGGCGAGGTTTCGGCCGCCTCGACACGTCAGCAACGCCGTCGCGATCGCTTCGGTCGACGGTTCACGCCCGGGCTCGGGCGCGATCGACGCCCAGGCCATCGCGCACAGACGGCCCGCGTCGTCGCCAGCGTGTGAGCGTCCACTGGAGACAAGCCGCGCCGCGATCGCGCCGGCGACGATCGCGTCATCGGCAGAGATCTCGGCGCGGGTGCCTGCGCAGAGAATGTGGATCGGGCGCGGGTCTGTGGCGATCGCGTCGCACAGGGCCGAGAGGTTGCAGAGGCTGCCGACAAGCACGCGCGAGCCCAGCGTGGCGTGTCGAAGCGCCGCGGTGCCGTTGGTGGTGGTGAAGACGATGGTCCGGCCGCGAACGCGATCGGGGGAGTATGAGGCGGGTGAGTTGTCAAGATCGAAGCCGGGGATGAGCTGGCCGGAACGCTCGCCGCCCAGGAGCACATCGAGCCCGAGATCGCGAAGCTCGCGAGCGGTCGAGATCGCTTCATCGACGGTGAGCGTCGGCACGATCTGGCGAGCGCCGTTGGCCAAGGCACGCGTCATCGTGGTGCTGGCGCGCAGCGTGTCGATCATGACGACGATGCCGCCGGCGAGAGCGGCGGGCTCGACGTGCGACGGTGAGAGGTAGACGAGTGTCGGTCGGTCGATCGTCTCTGGCGTCGGTTTGGCGAGATCGGGCGCTGGCATGGCTCAAGCGTATCGGAGCTTGTCGCTCTCTTGCCGCAGCTTGATGCACGCGAACGCCCAGACGCCGACGCCGACCCACAGCAGCACGCCGATGTCCTGGGCCCAGGTCATGCCGTTGAACTTAATG
>JAIEQQ010000071.1 GCA_019747615.1 Phycisphaerales bacterium | reverse complement strand
CGCTTCACGTGGGGCGTCCCGGGCTGACGGCCGGCCGCGCGACCACGCGCGGCGTTCGGCCATCTCGAGATGATGGCCAAGGCTGAGTGCGACACTCACGAAGATTACCATCATCGCTGCTGAGTGGGCCATCAGTTCTGAGCTTTTCAAAAACTTGCCCAACTCGCGATCTGCGACTCCGATCGTTCGCGATGTTCGCAACGTATTTGGATACTGAGCTCCTCGCCGCCGGATCTGCTCGAAACGGCAGACCAGGAAGTCCGCGGCAGCCCCAGTCCAACGCCGTCGCGCCACTCGGCGTGGAGACGCGGGAGCAGGGGCTTTGCCCGATGGCTTCTGAAATCCACGAGCGAGATTCAGCATCCAGCGTTTGGTGCGACTACACGTCTTCATCGATCGAGTACTTGCCCCATCGCACGCTGCGTGTCATGATTACTCACGAGACTCCACAGACAGTCTATTCGTTACCGGTATGCTTTGGGGAGTTCAACACGCCCGGAGAGATTCATGCTCGCTTTGACTTCGCTGCGCTTCTCAACGTTCGTCGCTGCTCTTGCCATCGCCGCGGCTTTCGGGTTCGTGGCTCAAGCGCAGGCCCAGTCCTTCAGCAACATGACCCAGATCGCGATTCCCGCAAGTTCTCCAACGGGTGTTGCGAATCCGTACGGCACGTCGATCTCGGTGTCCGGTGCGCCCTCACGCATCAAGACCTTCACCGTCACCATTCAGAACATCAACCACACCTTCGCCAGCGACATCCGCGCGCTGCTCGTCGCGCCCAGCGGCCAGAAGGTTCTCCTGGTCAGCGGTGCCGCGAGCAACACGAGTCTCGTCGGCCAGACCTGGACCTTCAGCAACGAAGCCACCGGCACGCTGCCCACTGCGTTCGGCGTCCCATCGATCTCGGGCACCTATCGCCCAACGGTCGTCAGCGGCGGCGCTTTGCCCGCCCCCGCCCCGGGCCTGCCTTACACAACGGACATGTCCTCGCTCTACGGCACCAACCCCAACGGGACCTGGACGCTCTACATCGCTGATGAGTTTCCAAGCGGAGCAGGTGGCGTGATTCAGGGCGGCTGGGTCCTCAACATCGTCGGCGACATGGACACGCGCTTCACCTATCAGGGCGTGCTGGAGGTCGGCAGCGGCCCAATCACCGGCAACGCCAACGTCCGCTTCTCGCTCTTCGCTGCGCCCTTTGCTTCGCTCGGCGAGGCTGCGCTGGCCGGCCCCACCACCAAGCAGTTCACCAATGTTGAGCGCGGGCTGATTCGCACCGAGCTGGACTTCGGCAACGCCATTCTCAACAGCCAGTCACTTTGGATCGAGACTGCCGCCGAATCGCCCCCAGGCAGCGGCTTCGTAACGCTCGCGCCGCGCCAGGCAATCACCATTGCGCCGCAGGCTGGGCGAGCGTTGGTCGCGAACGTCGCGGACCGCGCTCCGTGGTCAGGGCTGACAGGCGTCCCGGCCCGGGTGGCGTCTCCGTACGTCGCGTTCAGCACCTCCGTCCCCTCATTCACGCCGGCGTCGTACTCGACCCCCATTTACAACACGATCGCGCAGACGAGCGTCAGCCGCACGTTTCCCGCGGGACGTGTGCTGGTGAACTGGACCATCTCGGGCTTCACCAACACAGCGAACACAGCGGTGACGATCCGCCCTCGCATTGGCTCGCTCATCGGCTCGCCGACAACGTTCTTCTTCAGCACCCCTGGGCAGCACATGACCATCAGCGGCACGTCGCTGATCGAGAACGTACCGGAAGGCGCGTCAAACACCTTCTTCGAAATCTTGCGAGCTTCCGGTCCTGATGCGTTCCGCGTCGATACTCAGGACAGCTTCAACGCGACGTTCCTGGCGCTGCCGAACTGAGCGACTGCGGGTCAGACGCTCGTCGACCGACGCCGAAAGCCGCGTGCCTGCGCACGCGGCTCAGACGTTCCCGCCGCCATTGGTCCCGGAGCCGAGGTAGGGTTGGCTGAAGCCGAAGACGGTGTTGTCGCGGTAGACGCCCAGGCCCTGAAGGCCCGCCTTGGAAAGGCCGGCCACCCTCGAGCGGGCGACATCGACATTTTAAAACAGCGCGTTGATCGCACCGGGGCCTCGGACTCATATCCAGCGAACTCCCACTGGTGGCCGTTTTGTATCTTGGGCGCCCTGATGTACACTTTTCGCACCGTCCTCACGCGGCGTAGATGTTGACAACACCGCATCACCGGTCGAGTCCATCATTACTGGAGGCGGCGACGGCGGCCAGCCCGGGTACATCTACTTTCGGGCCGGACGTTCGGGGCGTTTAACCAGCGTTACAATGAGGCCCACGTTCGCGTTCGATCAACAGTTCTTCGCAACGGTCTACGCCGGACAGGGCCTTGGCGGGCAGCAACTGGGCTCCATTGCACCGATCGTGCCATTCGGCAGCCCGACAGACTTCACCTTGGACTTCAGCGGGCAGAACATCCAGGTTGTTGAAGGCGAAACCTACACGATGAGTGTGCTCTGCGGCACCAACTTCGCGGCGACTTCACAACCCGCGCCGAACACTGGCGGATTCACGACCTTTGGCGGCTTCGTGAACTGGTGGTTCCGCACCAATGTGGACGCACCCGCGGCCGTAGCGAACGCCAGGTCCGCCAACCTGGCGAGCATTGCCAAAAACGCGAACAACGCAGTGAACGCGACCAATGCCACCAACGCCACGAACGAAGTCACCGCCACGACAGCTCAGGCCCTGGACGCCAACGCCACAAGCGGACTTAATTCGTTCCAGCTCCGCCTCAAATCCGCCACCGACCGCAACCACGGCCTCGGTTACTTTGGCGGCAGCAGCTTCTTTGCATCCACCGGCTTCGCGCCCGACGGTCCGGTCCTCTTCGGCAACCTCGGCGGCGGACTCGGCACGGCCTCCGGCTCCGGCAATATCGCACTTCGCTGGAACAACGCCGGCCTCGTCAGCATCGGCGGCCCGATCTCAACGGCAAACTACCGCCTCGAACTGCCCAACACCGCCAACCCTGCAGGTCAAGGCCGCGCCAACGCCTGGGTCACCTACTCCTCGCGCGAATACAAGCACGACATCCAGACCCTCGCCGACCCGCTGACCACGCTCAGCCGTCTGCGCGGCGTCCAGTTCGTCTGGAACGATGCCCTCCACGACGGCACCCACAAGCACGACATCGGCTTCATCGCCGAAGAAGTCGCGGATGCCATCCCCGACCTCGTCACCCGCACTCCCGAAGGTGCCGCCACCGGCCTGGACTACGGCAAGGTCGTCCCCATCACCGTCGAAGCCATCAAAGCCCAGCAGGCCACGCTCGTCGCCCAGCGGGAAGAGATCGCCGCGCTCAAGGCGCGGCTTGAGAAGCTGGAGTCGCTCCTCGCTGCGCAAGCGGAGAAGGCGTCGAAGTAGCTGTTTGGGCAACGCCGCGCGCCGACTCGTGGGTGATCTCGATCAGATCACTTCGGCTCGGCATTCGCCGGAGCGGCCGGCGACGGAGCAGCCGGCGCGGCTGCCGCCGCTGGAACGCCCTTCGTCAGCAGATCCGCGATCGCTCGCCCGTAGTCGTCGCCGCGGTTGTTGGCCCATTCGAGCGCTCGCCAGCCGCGGCGGTCTTTCAGGCTCGCGTCGGCGCCGCGTTCCAGCAGAGCGCGGGCGAGGTCGGCGTTGCCGCGCTCGGCGGCACGCATGAGCGGCGTGACGCCTTCGACGTCGGCGACGTTGGGCTTGCTGCCGCTGGAGAGCAGGAGCGTGATGATGGCGCTGTTGTCAGAACCTTGCACAGCGCTGTTGAGGGCGCTGTTGCCGTCGGCGTCGGTGTCGTCAACACTGGCGCCGGAGGCCAGGAGGGCTTTGACCTTCTCCAGATCACCGCCTCGGGCGGCGACCATGAGCGGCGTGAGTCGCCAGCGGTTGCGCTGGTTGACATCGGCCCCCGCAGCCAGCAGTGCGCGGACAGTCTCGGCGCTGCCGCGGGCGGAGGCGAGCATGAGGGCGGTCCAGCCGTCTTCGGCGCGGGCGTTCACGTTGGCCTTGGCGTCGATGAGCTTCTTGACGACGGCGCTCTCGTCGCCCATCGCGGCGTACATGAGCGCGGTGCGCCCGTCGGCGGCGGACGCGTTGACGTTCGCCGCGCGATCCAGCAGCAGCTTGACCGCGTCGGCATTGCCGAATCGCGCCGCATACATGATCGGTGTCATGCCCGCTTCGCTGGCGACGAAGAGCTGCTTCGTCTCTTTGTCGGCCCCGTTCTTCAGCTCGCGCTCGAGGAGGGCGACGTTGCCGTTCGCAGCGGCTTCGAGGATCTTGGAAATCGAGCCGGTCTCGGGGGTGGTGGTGCTCTGGCTCATGGTCGAGGTCAGGGTCCACACGGCGTAGATCAGCCCGCCGCCGACGACCAGAAGCGTAACGATCCTGAAGAACTTAACCCCGGACGACGGTGCGACGGTGGACATAGTGAGGCTCCGAGCGTGACGTGTGACAGCCTGCTGTGAGCCTTCGAGTGTACCAGAGCGTCGCAAAGCGTGCTACCCCGCCTAGTAGCGGGATTGCCCACGCGGGGCAGGACTTGCCCTATGCTCGGATCTATGGCACTCACACGCGATCAACTGGCTCAGCGCGCGGCCCAGGAACTCCGCGATGGCTTCATCGTGAACCTCGGCATCGGCATCCCCACGCTGGTGGCCAACTTCATCCCGCGCGGCATCGATGTGTGGCTGCAATCTGAGAACGGGCTCCTGGGCATCGGGCCGTTCCCGGCCGAGGCCGAGGTGGACCCGGACCTGATCAACGCCGGCAAGCAGACGATCACGGCGCGGGCCGGGGCCGCGTTTTTCTCCTCGAGCGACTCGTTCGCCATGATCCGCGGCGGGCATGTGGACATCTCCATCCTCGGGGCGATGCAGGTCAGTCAGAGCGGCGACATCGCCAACTGGATGATCCCCGGCAAGATGGTCAAGGGCATGGGCGGGGCGATGGACCTGGTCGCCGGCGTCCGCAAGATCGTCGTGGTCATGGAGCACAACGCCCGCGATGGCACGCCCAAGTTCGTCCGCGAGTGCTCGCTGCCGCTGACCGGCAAGGCGTGCGTCAGCATGCTCATCAGCGATCTGGCGGTCTTCACCATGGACGAACGGCGCGGCGTGTTCGTGCTGACTGAACTTGCCCCCGGCGTGACGCTGGAGGAAGTACGCACCAAGACGGAAGCGAAGTTTGAGGTGAGCGCGGGGCTGGGCGAGATGAGGCTCTGAGGAAAACTCAAAGCAGCTAAGCTCAATTCTGATTCTCAAATTTGAAATTTCAAATTTGAGCTTTGCTGATTTGAGCTTTGAGCTTTGCTCCGCCCCACTCACGCCAAGTGCGTCGCGTTCAACTCCGTCAGCACCAGCGCGAGCGCGCCGTTCCGCGAGCGGCCCGCCCGCATCGCGGCCTGAATCGAGCGGCCCGGGCACTCGGTCGGGTTGATCTCTTGGTGCGTGTAGACGCGATTGGTCGGCACGCCGTAGAGCTTCATCTGCGAGCCGACGAAACGCATGAGCGATGTCAGCATCGCCGGCGTCGGCGATTGGCGGTCATAGTTGCCCATGCACATGATGCCGAGGTTGTTCTCGTTCTGATCCTGCACGTGTGCGCCCTGATACTGCACGCTGCGGCCCTGCCAGACGCGTCCGGCGGGATCGAGGATGTAGTGATAGCCGATGTCGGCCCAGCCGCGCTTGTTGACGTGCGACTGACGGATCAGTTCCAAGCGACGCGCCGACTCGTTCTGCGAGGTGCTCGTGAACGGGTTCATGCCGTCGTGATGAACGGTGATGCGCGAGACGCGCCCGAGAGCGAAGACATCGCGCGGGCGGGACAGGCCGGCGCGCGTCCAGGCGCTGCGCGAGATGACGTTGGGGAAGACCGAGTCCGCGGGCAACGGGCTCGGCGTGGGGAACGGCGTTCCCTTGATGGCGGGCCCCGCCGGTGCCGATGGGATTGCCGCCATCGGGCGCGCCGTGGAACTGGGCCACATCGGGCCGGGCATGTCCATCGCGCCGTCCGTGCGTCGGGCGCACGAGGGCAAGATCGCGGCACCGAGAGCCGCGACCGATCCGCTGATGACAATCTGCCGGCGTGAGAGAGGCTGCATGCTGATCAATCCATCGGTCGGGACGCGGTGTTTGCTGCACCTATCCGCGAGAGAAACGTCGCTCGAATCGCTCAACAGGGTACGAAATCCGCGCCGATCGTGGCTGCGGTGATTTCATAGGTTCTCGGCCGCGATGCGTCGCAAGCGTACTCACGGCGGCAGAGGGTCCGACGGGGGCGAGATGGCAATCGCGGCCGCGCGCTTCCCGCGAGCGGCAGGCACCGATCAGTTGCCGATCGGACGGATCGTTGAACGCCACGATGCCCACAGACTCATGGTCAGGAGGCAGTAAATTCGCTGGGCGTGGTCATGGGTGCCCGCGGCGTGCTCATCGATGAGGCGTCGGATCACCGGCTGACGAATGACCCCCGCGGCGATCACATCGCCGAAGGGGCGGGAGCTGCCGAGAAGCCGCTCGCGGGCGAGGGTTTGCAGGCCGCCGACATCCGAGCGCAGCCAGGAGGCGATCGGTGCCGCGAAGCCCTGCTTGGGCCGGTCGATGATGCTGGCGGGCAGGAGGGTGCGCGCGACGGCGCGGAGGAGGCCTTTGCGCTCGCCGCCTGGCATGAGGTCGCGGATGGGGGCTCGCAGCGCCGCGTCGCTGAGCGCTCGGGCCAGCATCGGGCTGCGCACCTCCAGCGGTACGCTCATGCTCGCGGTATCGACCTTGCGAAGCAGGTCGTACGGGAGATACGCCCACGTGTCCGATGCGATCGCGGTGGCGATTGATTCGCTCTTGGACAGGCCGGGGAGAAGCGACGCGCGATCAGACGCGACAGCGCCGGTGTCGTAGTTCCGGCGCGCGTCGCGATACCACGCGCGGCTGACGGGCCAGAGCGTGTCGAGCATCGTGCGCGGGAAGATCGAGAGCAGGTCGGCGTAGCCATCGTGGGCCGCGGCGTTCAGGGCGCGCCAGCGACGGAGGCCGCGGGCGTCGGCGTTTGGCGGGGGCCATGAGCCCGCGATCAACCCGGCGTAGCGCAGCGGGCCCGCGGCGTTGAACATCGCGCTGGCGCGATAACGCTCGTAACCCGCGAAGAGCTCATCCCCCCCATCACCACCGAGCGCCACCTTGGCCACCTGCGACGCGGCGCGGCTGACCCACACACTCGCCAGCAGCGAACTATCGCCCAGCGGCACGCCGCTCTGCGCGATGAGCATCGTGAGATCCGCGGCGGGGTCGCAGGTCACGCTCGCGTCGGCGAGAACTTCGGTGTGGCGAAGGCCCAGGTGCTTGGCGACGGCGCGGGCGTG
>JAIEQQ010000188.1 GCA_019747615.1 Phycisphaerales bacterium | reverse complement strand
AGCGTCGTGCTCATCACGCTTTGTGCCATCTTCCGCGTCAAGAGCAAGCTCCCGGCGTACATCACCGTCGCCTCGATCGCCGCGGCGTTCGCCGTCACCGTCTGGGTCTGGCAACAGGTCAGCGCGTCACCGGGCAACTACATCTCCTTCGGTTACGAGTGGATCAACTTCCGCTGGGGTACCGGGCCCGGGCAGCACTTTGCCGCGAACTTCTCGCTGTACATCGATCAGCTCACGTGTTTCTGGATGCTCTTTGTCACCGGCCTTGGCGCGTTGATCGCGCTCTACGCCAGTGAGTACATGAGCCACGATGTCGGCCCCGGGTATTGTCGTTTCTTCGCCGCGTTCAGCCTCTTCGTCTTCAGCATGGCCTGCCTGGTCATGGGCGACAACCTTCTGCTGCTGTTCCTGGGTTGGGAGGGCGTCGGCCTCTGCTCGTACCTGCTCATCGGGTACTTCTATAAGAAGCCCGTCGCGGTTGAGGCCGCCAAGAAGGCCTTCATCGTCAACCGCATCGGCGACCTCGGGCTGCTCATGGGCATCCTGACGACCTTCGCGGTCTTCGGCAGCATCGAGTATCGCGAGATCTTCCAGGCCATTCACGACGGCAAGACTTCCAGCGGCCTGGCCCTGGGCGGCCACTGGGCCCAGTGGGTGATCCCGATCCTGTTGACCGCCGGTGCCTTCGGCAAGTCCGCCCAGATCTTCTTCTATGTGTGGCTGCCGGACGCGATGGAAGGCCCGACGCCAGTCTCGGCGCTGATCCACGCCGCGACGATGGTGACCGCGGGCGTGTTCCTGATCGCGCGAATGTACCCGCTGTTTGCGATGGATGAGTTCAAGCTGGTGCTGTCGTTTGTTGCCTGGTCTGGCGCGATCACCGCGTTCTGGGCCGCGACGATCGCGATGGCCCAGTACGACATCAAGCGGATCATGGGCTACAGCACGATCTCGCAGCTCGGCTTCATGTTCGCCGGCCTGGGTGTTCTCACCACCACCGGCGCCGCGTACCACGTCTTCACCCACGCGTTCTTCAAGGCCACGCTCTTCCTCTGCTGCGGCGCTGTGATGCACGGCTTCGCCGGCCAGCTCGACCTCCGCAAGCTCTCGGGCGTCGCGTTCATGAAGGGCTGGGGCATCGTCGGTCTGGCGATGCTCATCGGCTGCCTCAACCTCGCCGGCATCCCCGGCATGGCCGGCTACTTCAGCAAGGACATGATCCTCGCCCAGGCGTTCACCACGCCCGACGATCTCATCGTCGGCTCCAGCATCGTGGGCTGGATCTTGCTCGTCACCGCCCTTCTCACTGCGTATTACACCTTCCGCGTCTTCTTCCGCGTCTTCGTCGGCCCGCAGCACTTCGAGCCCGGCGATGAGCTCCACGCGGCCCACGATGATCATGGCCATGGCGATGATCACGCCCATGGCGATCATGGCCACGCACCCGCCGCTCACGCGCACTCGAAGGACTCGGGCCATCACGCTGGCGCCCACGCACACTTCCACCCGCACGCGCCGGGCTGGGCGATCAACTTCGTGCTGGTCGTGCTCTCGATTGCCAGCCTTGCCGCGTTCGCGCCGTACTTCATCAACAAGGCCGACCACGGCTGGACCGGCTCGATGCTCAAGAGCTCCAGCGCTGCCTACAGCTCGCCCGGCTCGCATCACGAGGGCGATCACTCGTCGGATCACTCGCCCAAGGCCAGCGGCACCGATGGCTCGCAAGCCGCGGCCGCTTCGGCGGACGCAAAGGCCCTTGCCGAAGCCGCGGGAATCACGCCGAAGCACGCGGATCAGGTTGGCACGTTCCTGGGCTTTGATCCGCACATGGCGATGTACTTCGTCAGCGGCGGTCTGGCGGTCGTCGGCATCTTCGTCGCCTTCCTGCTGCACTATCGCGGGCGGACGACCGCCGCGACGAGCCCGGGTGCCGAGGCGGCGCTGAAGTGGCCGATCATCCGCGTGCTGGAGCCGGCGGCGCGCCACAAGTGGTACGTCGATGAGATCTACAACTTCACCATCCGCGTGCCGCTGCTCGTCGCCGGTCACATCTTCCACATCATCGACAAGCTCGTCGTCGATGGCCTGGTCAACCTCGCCGGCGCGATCCCCTTCGCCACCGGCCACGGCGTCCGTCCCACGCAATCCGGCATTCTCAACGCCTACGCCGTGTCGATGGGCATCGGCCTGGGTTTGATCGTGCTCGTGGCGGTGCTCGCAATTTCGTAAGTGCCAGTGGTCAGTTGTCAGTGATCAGTTGTCAGCAGAAGAAGCAGAAGAAGCAGAACACGCACGTCATCACGCCTCACGTTTCAAGCCTCACGCCTTTTCCAGAACCACCATGCTGCTTTCGCTGTTGATCATCCCGCTCGTGGCCGCCGCGCTTGTGCCCTTGGTTTCCAAGAAGCAGGTGCCGTGGGTCGCGCTGCTGGGCACGCTGGTGCCGATGGTGCCGGTGGGCATGTTGCTGGCCTCGCATGACTGGTTCGCCTCCGCACCCGCCTCGGGCGCTGCCCCCGCGATGATCCGCATCACCGAGTCCTACGGCGCGTGGTTCGCCGATCTGGGCATCGCCTTCAACTTCCGAATCGACGGGCTCTCCATGTCGCTCGTGACGCTCACGGCGCTGCTGGGCCCGCTCTGTGTGCTGGGATCTTGGACCGCGATCAACCAGCACGTTCGCACGTTCTACGGCTGGCTGCTGGTCCTGCAATCGGCGATGTACGGCGTCTTCTGCGCCCAAGACCTCATCATCTTCTACATCTGCTTCGAGTTCACGCTCGTGCCGATGTTCGTCCTCATCAGCCTCTTTGGTTCCAGCAACCGCAAAGCCGCGGCGGTCAAGTTCTTCCTCTACACGTTCACCGGCTCGGTCATCGCGCTGGCCGGCCTCGTCTACGTCGCGTGGTTCCACGCGACGCAGGTCGCCCCCGCCATCGCCGGCGGCCTCACGCAATGGACCTTCGACATCCCCACGCTCATGGCCAGTGCCCAGCGCATGCCGGCGCACGCACAGGCCTGGGTCTTCGCGGCCATGATGCTCGGCTTCGCGGTCAAGGTCCCGCTCTTCCCGCTGCACACGTGGCTGCCGCTGGCGCATACCGAGGCACCGACCGCCGGCTCGGTCGTGCTGGCCGGCGTGCTGCTGAAGCTCGGCACGTACGCGATCTTTACCTTCGCCATTCCCTTCACGCCGCAAGCGGCGATCATGCACGCCCCGATCATCGCGACGCTGGCGGTGCTGGGCATCCTCGTCGGCGGGCTGATCTGCTGGGTGCAGACGGACGTGAAGAAGCTCGTCGCGTACTCGTCGGTGGCCCACTTGGGCTTCTGCATGCTGGGGATGTTCGCGCTGAACACCGCGGGCCTGCAGGGCGCCGTGCTCTACATGATCAACCACGGGCTCTCGACGGGCGCGCTGTTCCTCTGCATCGGCTTCATGTACGAGCGATACCACACGCGCTCCATGCACGAGATCGGCGGTCTCGCCGCCCGCATGCCCATCTGGGCGACGTTCATGGTCTTCTTCAGCATGGCCTCGGTCGGCCTGCCGGGGCTCAACGGCTTCGTCTCTGAGTTCCTCTGCGTCATGGGCGCCTATCAGGCCAACGACGTGCTGCGTCTGGGTGCTGGCATGCAGGGCGCGGGCCTCGGCCCGTGGTACGCGTTCCTGGCCGGCATCGGCATGATCATCGGCGCGATCTACATCCTCTACATGGTGGGCAAGGTCGTCTTCGGCCCGCTCAAGGAGCCCGCGGGCCACGCGGACCATCATGGCCACGGCAATCACGCAGACCACGCCGCCGGCGCGCACGCGACGCACGCCGTCGCCGATGCCGAGCACGGTCTCCCCGCGGATCTCACACGTCGCGAGATCCTGGCGCTGGCGCCGCTGGCCATTCTCTGCCTCGTTCTGGGCGTCTTCCCGCGCCCGCTGATGAACATGGTCATGCCCAACGTGCAGCAGCACGTGAGCCTGATCGAGCAAACACGCCGCACCGTGGGCGAGGACGCGCAGCGGGCCCGTGATGCTCGCGACGCCGCGATGTTCGAAAACCCCGGCTCAACCGCCGCCCCCGAATCATCGACCAGCACCCCCTCCGCCGCCCCCGCCCCCACGCCCTCGGGCAATCAACCGTCCTCGGAGATCCGCCCGTGATCGAGAAGTTGCAGACACTCTGGCCAGAGATCACGCTCTTTGTCGGTGCGTGCGTGGTCATGATCGTCGGCCTCAGCGCGTCTGCGCAGGTGCGCCGCCTCTGCTGGCCCATCAGCGCCGCGGCCCTCATCGCCGCGGGCCTGCTGGCGTACACCACCAACCACCCCTCCGCCCACGCCCTGCCCAATCTCGCTCAGTACGGCAAGGTGCTCACGGCCTTCGTCGGCCTGCTGCTCATCTTCGTCCTCGCCGGCACCGTTGATCGCCAGTACGAGGCCGATGTCGAGCGCGGCACCAGCCGCTTTGATCCCCTCCGCTCGACCCGAGGCGAGTTCTACGCCCTCTTCCTCTTCTCGCTCATGGGCCTCATGCTCTGCTCCGGGGCCGATGACCTGATCTGGCTCTTCCTCGCGCTCGAGCTGGTCTCACTGCCGACCTACATCATGGTCGCCATCGCCACCGCCCGCAACCGCTCGATGGAAGCGGGCATCAAGTACTTCTTCCTCGGCGCCATGGGCGCCGCGACGTTCCTCTACGGCTTCGCGCTCATCTACGGCGCCACCGGCGCGACCAACTTCGCCGAGATCAAGGCCGTCTTCGCACAGCAGTTGGCCAGTGGCGGCATCAACGCTCTGGGCATCGCTGGGATCATCCTGGCGATCGTCGGCGTCTCGTTCAAGATCGCCGCAGTGCCGATGCACTTCTACACACCCGATGTGTATCAGGGCGCAAGCGCCCCGGTCGCTGCGTTCCTCGCCTTCGTGCCCAAGACCGCCGGTTTCATCTCGATCCTCCTGCTCACCACCACGCTGGCGTGGATCCCCTCGGCGGAATACCCCGCCGGCACGCTCCCGCCCAGCATCCACTCGGTGCTCTGGATCATCGCGGTGCTGACGATGACCATCGGCAACACCCTGGCGCTCCTGCAGACCTCGCTCAAGCGCATCCTCGCGTACTCATCGATCGCTCACTCGGGCTACATGCTCGTGGGCATCATCGTCGGCCCCGGCGCACGCCCCGATCAGTTCAGCAGCAGCGGCATCGCGGCGGTGCTGTTCTACCTGCTGGTCTACGGCGTCATGAACCTCGGCGCCTTCGCCGTCGTCGCCTCCCTCCAGCGCCCCGGCAAAGACGGCACGATGGAAGAGATCGACAGCCTCGCCGATCTCCGAGGCCTCTGCATCACCCGCCCCGTCCTGGGCTGGACGATGGTCATCTGCGCCGCCAGCATGCTCGGCCTCCCGCCGCTCTTGGGCTTCTTCGGCAAGCTCCCGCTCTTCACCGCCGGCATGGGCGCCGGTCACTACACGCTGATCATCATCATGGGCATCAACAGCGCCATCGGCGCCGTGTACTACCTCCGCCTCGCCGGCTACCCGCTGCTGGAAAAGCCCGACCTCAGCGGCAGCGCCGCCCAGGTCCGCCCCGTTCACGTCAACGGCCGCTGGATCGCCGGCGTCCTCAGCGCCGTCGGCATCATCGCCCTGGCGGCCTACCCGATGACCGGCGCGGCGCGCATTGGCGCGAAGTACCAGCCCAAGGTCGAGGCCCAGCTCCGCGCAGGCGCGCTGCCGGTTGCGCCAGTGGCCAAGCAATGAGGCCACGTGGATTGGGTCCTTCGCGAGCCGTGGTGTAAGTGGGCACTGGGCCCGATGGCCAGTGATGTATGATGAGTGATGCTCCAACGCCACCGCCGCGTTCGCGTCGCAGCCTTTCTGATCGTCATCGGTTCCGGGTTCGCGCTCAGCGCGGCATGGGGCCAGCCCGCGCCCACGCCGCGCCCCACGATTGAGCCCGCGCCGCCCGTCGCCCCCGCGAAGTTCGAGGCGCCCGTCAAGCCAACCCGCGCCGATGTCGCACGGGCGTATCTCGGCCTTGAACACGCGCTCAACCCGTTCTCGATCGAGCGACCCGCTGACGTCCCCGCGGCATACTCCAAAGCGTTCGACGCGCTCACGATGTCCTTCTTCAGCGGTCGTTTCGACGAGGTCATCAAACAGGTGCACACGCTCACCGACACCGTTCAAGGCCGCCGCAGCCTCGTCAGTTGTTCACCCGACGTGATTGCGCGCTCACTTCACCTGTCATGTGATCCGCCGGTCATCGCGCTCAATGCGTTCGCAACCGCGAAGGTCACGCTGACATCGATGTACGACGCCGGTGCCGGGAAGGGTCTCTCTGCGCCGACGAAGCTTCCGATCTTCGTAAAGTTCGAGAAGTCGGACGGAAGTGAAACAACGCTGCAGACCGAGGCCACGATCGTGCCCGCGGGCATGGTGACCGCCGAGCTCCTCCTGGACTTGCCAAAGGATTTTGCCGGCGCAACACCCGGCGTATACGACGTGAGGCTCATGTGGAGTCTTGAGAGCAAGTGCGGTGGCCACGGCGTCGGCCGAATCGTCCTCACAGCTCAAGCGCCCTCGGCCGACCGCGCCGCGATCACCGAGCGAGCTCAGGCGCTCGAAGTATCGAACACGGACGAGCGGCCACCGCTGGCCGCCGCGGCTCGGCGTGTGCTCGGGCGAGCGACCTTGCTCACCGATAGCCCCTCACCCAACAACTCCTCGGAGTTCATGCTCGATATCCCACGCCATATCACGGAGTTGAACGCGGAGCTGGAACAGATCGCCGCGGGTAGTGACCCGTTCAAATCGCGCCGAGGCGATTGGTGGGCGCTCTTGAAAACGAACGCCTCGATGATCCCCACGAGAATCATCGCACCCGCCTCGGCCCTCACTCCCGGCGTCAAGCCGCCGCTGCTCGTCGCCCTCCACGGCATGGGCGGCGACGAGAACATGTTCCCCGACGCCTACGGCAACGGCCGACTCAAAGTGCTCGCGGACAAGCACGCGTTCATTCTCGTCTCTCCGCGCGTAGATCTCACGACCTTTACCTCGCCCAAAGCCGTCGAAGCGTTTCTCGATGACCTCGCGACCATGTACGACTTCGATCGCGATCGCGTCTACGTCATCGGTCACAGCATGGGCGCCGGGGCCGCGGCATACATCGCGCGGAACTCGATCACGAAGGTCGCCGCGGTCGCGTGTCTCGCGGGCGGGCCGCAGCGGCCGGTGCTGCGTTCCGTCGCGCCGATGCTCGTCTTCGGCGCGGAGCTGGATCCGATCATCAGCGCCGCGACGCTCGAGGCCGCGGCTCGGGCGTCGGAGGCCGCGGGGTTTAGTGTCGAGTATCGCGAAGCCGCGAACCACGGCCACACGCTC
>JAIEQQ010000389.1 GCA_019747615.1 Phycisphaerales bacterium | reverse complement strand
GGGAGACGAGGCCCCTCTCCCCTCTCAAACTCACCCCTCTACCCCCCACGAGCCACAGAAACCCGCCGCGTGCCGGAGCACGCCGGAAGTCAGTACGATCCACCGACTCTCATAGCGATTGGTACAGAAAACGGGGGCAGGTCAGCGGTACTGATCCCGTGCACCGATCCGGCTTTGCGGATCAGTGTTCTTCCACTCCAGATTCTCAACGGGCACTGAACGCAGAGCCATTCAGTGGCTCGGCACGGGTTTAATGCCACGCCACCCTATTTACCCTTGCGGCGTCGCGGCACGATTAAACTGGGATAACGTTCAGTGATTGGTCGAGTTTCTCCGAGAATCTTGTCCCAAAGCTTGTTGTCCCTGATTCTGTTTTCCCTTGAGCGACTGTCCGAAGGTATCTTCTTATAGTCCGCCGCATCCATCAGCTGCAAGGCAACGGTTCTGGCGAGGTGTTCGACGCCGGAGTAAACTCGGTGTCGACGACTGCCCATCGTGCGGCGTTCGAAGATGTAGCTGTGCCACCTGTCCCAAGCGCGGGCGACAAATCGACCTTCCGTCATTGCGACCAGATTCGAGAAACCGGGCTGGACTGCGACCAAAATTCCGACTCGATCAAGGCAACCCAACATTTCGCGCAGAAAACGTCGCTTCTCAGGCGAGCTATTCAGCTCATCTTTGAGCATCTTGGCAAGGTCTGCGTTGTCAAGCTCGTTCTCTTCAGCCAAGTTCGCCGCAGCATCGGGCTTGATGATTCCGTTCTCACGCGGCTTAAGTGCGTCGACGCGCTGTTTCAACAGATCGCGGTGAACTTCGAAGACCATCTTCTCGTACTATCTTGCGGCTTGAAACTCGACACGAATGTACGTCAGAAGCCTCAACACATCTCGGCCCGAAATGGCACCGGCATTCGGATCTTTAGGTTGGTCGGTGTTGTCGTTCAAGTCTTCCATGCGGCCTCCTTTGCCTACCAAGAGGCTTTTCGTTTCGCGAAACACGACGGTTCCACAGTTCTAGAAATCAAACCGCAGTGACAGTTGAAATCTGTTAGTACGCCGCGACCGCACCCACCGCCTCGGCGATCTTCTTTGCGTCCGGCAGGTACTGAAGCTCCAGCTTCGCGTACGGCATGATGGTGTCGAAGCCGCAGACGCGTTGGACGGGGGCGTGGAGGTGGAGGAAGCAGCGTTCCATGATGATGGTGGAGAGTTCGCTGGCGAGGCCGCAGGTTTTGGCGGCTTCCTGGACGATGACGACGCGGCCGGTTTTTTCGGCGCTGGCGCAGATGGCGTCGGTGTCGAGGGGGTTGAGGGTGCGGAGGTCGATGAGTTCGACGGAGAGGTCATCGGGGAGCTGGTCCATGGCCGCGAGGCACTCGAAGACCATGGAGCCCCAGGTGATGATGGTGACGTCGGAGCCTTCGTTGACGATTTTGGCCTTGCCGATGGGGACGGTGTAGTCCTCTTCGGGGACTTGCTCGCGGAAGGAGCGGTAGACGCGCTTGGGCTCGAAGAAGAGGACGGGGTCTGGGTCGCGGATGGCCGAGAGGAGCATGCCCTTGGCGTCGGCGGGTGTGCTGGGGCAGACGACCTTGATGCCGGGGTTGTGGATGTACATGACCTCGGGCGAGTCGGAGTGGAACTCGGGTGCGTGAATGCCGCCGCCCCAGGGGACGCGGACGGTGAGGGGGACGGTGAGGCTGCCGCGGGTGCGGTTGCGGAAGCGCGCGGCGTGGTTGACGAACTGGTCAAAGGCGGGGCCCATGAAGCCCTCGAACTGGATCTCGGGGATCGGGCGCATGCCGGCCAGCGCGAGGCCGATGGAGGAGCCCATGATGCCGGACTCGCTCAGCGGGGAGTCGACGACGCGATCGGGGCCGAAGCGCTTTTGGAGGCCCTCGGTAACGCGGAAGACGCCGCCGTTGAGGCCGACGTCTTCGCCGAGGAGGATGACGCGGGGGTCGCGTTCCATTTCTTGGTAGAGGGCCTCGTTGATGGCGTCGACGAGGGTGAGGCCTTTTTCGGACATTTGGGGGGTTCTGGGCATGGGGAATTCCAAATGGCAAATTTGCAAATTTGCAAATAGCAAATAAGAGGGGAGGCGGGACGGGGACGGACGGGGGGAGCGGAGGCGATCGTGCGTTTGGATGGTCAGGGAGGTTCAGTACTTCTTGGGGCTTTGGCGGGATCGGTGGAGGATCGTGCCGAGGATGGCTTTGAGTTCGGTGGCTTCGGTTTGGAGTGGGTCGAGAGTTGTCGGTGGGAGCCAGTTTCTTCGAGAGACGAGTCGGAGCCAGAAGCGGGTTTCGTTGAGTTCTTTGATCGAGATTGCGAGGCACTTGCAGAAGTCTGCTCGGCTCATGGCTTCGTCGGCTTCGAAGACGTTGGCGCCGATGGAGGTTCCTGAGCCGGTGATCTGATCGAGTATGCGTCGGCTGACCGATCGTTTCTCGAGGGCGTCGACTACGTCCAGCACGCGATGACTGAACGACTCGACTCGCTCCAGCATGTCAGGCTTGAATCGACCCACATGCTTCTCCCGCGCACGTCTTATTTGCTATTTGCAAATTTGCCATTTGCCATTTGGCCTTGCAGCCCCGCCTGTTCGGGATTCATCGACAAAGAGTTCGTCCGCAGCGTGTCGCGTTGCTTCCTCAGTTCTTCGGGGATTTCGGCGTAGAGGTGGTTGAACATTTCGTCGGTGCTGGGCGCGGGGTAGTTGAGGGCTTCGTCGGCGATTTGCTTGATGCGGGCTTCGGCGCGTTCCTCGGCGGACTTTTGCTTGGCCTCGTCCCAGAGGCCGCGGGCTTCGAGGTACTTGCGGGTGCGGATCATGGGGTCTTTGTTCTTCCAGGACTCGACCTCTTCGGCCGAGCGGTAGCGGCGGGCGTCGTCGGCGGTGGTGTGATCGCCGAGGCGGTAGGTGATGGCTTCGATGAGCGTGACGCCGCCGCCCTGGCGGGCGCGCTCGCGGGCGTCAAGTGTGGCTTTGTAGACGGCGAAGATGTCGTTGCCGTCAACCTGGATGCACTGGGCGCCGTAGGCGAGGCCCTTTTGGGCGACGGTTTCGCTGGCCATCTGCTGATCACGCGGCACGCTGATGGCCCACTGGTTGTTCTGGCAGAAGAAGATCGCCGGGACGTTGAAGACCGTGGCGAAGTTCATGGCCTCGTGGAAGTCGCCCTCACTGGTGGCGCCGTCGCCGAAGTAGGTGATGACGACGCTGTCGGTCTTCTGGAGCTTTTGGGCCCAGGCGATGCCGGTGGCGTGGAGCATCTGGGTGCCGATGGGGATGGCGATGGGGGTGATTTTGACGCCGGGGGGGATGATGCTGCCGCGCTCGTCGCCGGCCCAGAAGAGCAGGACGTTGCCCATGGGCATGCCGTGCATGAAGAGGGCGGCGTTTTCGCGGTAGCAGGGGACGAGCCAGTCGGTGCCCTTGCGCATGGCGAAGCCGGAGCCGAGGGCGCAGGCTTCCTGGCCCTTGTTCTGCGGGTAGGTGTAGAGGCGGCCGGAGCGCTGGAGTTTGAAGGCGACTTCGTCAAGCTGGCGGCACTCGACCATCTGCTCGTAGAGATGGAGGACCTGCTCGGGCGTGAGCAGGGGGGAGCCATCGGGTGATTTGGCGAGTTTCTCGTCGAGCTGGCCGTGCTCGTCGAGGATGGAGAGGTATTCGATGTTGGCGGTGTACGCGGTGCGGACGGGCATGTGGCGCTCCTCGGGGTGACAGAGGCGGAGTATATCGTGGGATGACTGGCGCTATCGGGACTTGGGGGTGGCCGAAATTTCCAAATGGTCAAATTACCAGATTGCCAAATCGGAACGTGGGTTGGGGAGGTGCCGGCGTACGCGTGGGGTTTGGGGGTTCGGCGTGGGGTTGGCGGATCTGGTAAACTGCGTGGTCGGAATCGCCCTCGCCGGGTGAACGTGCCGTGTACGGCGTTCCCCGGGCTGCTGGACGGAACATGGCCGGTCTGATTGTCAGCCAAAAGCGCCCTCGAAATCTATCACATTGGCACGCTGGTCCCTTGCTCTTTGGAGATTGGGGGACGAGCCGGTTGTACGTGCTGGGCATCGCGGCGGTGACGCTGGGGCTGGCCGCGCCGTACTACTTGCTGGCGCTGAGCGTGCTAATGGCGGTGGTGGCGTGGGCGTACACGATCGTGTGCCGGTCGTTTCCGGATGGTGGCGGCGTGTATTCGGCGGCGCGACAGCTCTCGCCGTTTCTCTCGGTGATCGGCGCGACGCTGCTGCTTGCGGACTACATCGTGACGGCGGCGCTCTCGCTGGTGGAGGCGTTTGCGTACTTCGGCGTGGGTGATGTCAAGATCTTCGGCTTCGACGGCAACAGCCAGCTTGTGACGGTGGTGCTGTGCGCGCTGACGATCGCGATCCTGGGCCTGATCAACTGGTTTGGGGCGCGATCGGCGGGCGAGCTGGCCAAGTGGATTGCGGTGGCGAGCATCGCACTCTCGGCGGTGGTGGCGGTGCTGGTGATCCCGTGGGTGCCCGAGGGGCTGCGATCCATGAAGATGGATAACGACCCGTGGCTGACGCGGTGGATCCACTTCACCGGGATCATCCTGGCGCTCTCGGGTGTTGAGGCGGTCGCGAACATGACCGGCATCATGAAAGAGCCGGTGGCCAAGACGAGCAAGAAGACCATCTGGCCGGTGCTGGGCGAGGTCGCGATTTTGAATCTGGTGTTCGGCGTGGCGCTGATCGGGTTGATCGGCCTGAACGCGGCGAACCTGCCGACGATGGCCGATGACGCGAACCTCCACATCGCCGGTCACGATTACGCCAAGCAGGAGATCAACACCCATGCGATGAAGGTGCTGGCCATTGAGGGCGGGCAGCATTGGATGGGGGAGACCGCGGGATATGTCTTCGGCAAGATCACGGCGGTGGTCTTTGGGTTGCTGCTGATCAGCGCGGCCAACACGGTGATCGGCGGCATCGTCAGCGTGCTGTACGCGCTGGGGCGGGACGACGAGCTGCCCAAGGGGCTGACGCGATTGAACTACAGCGGCATGCCGATGTGGCCGCTGCTGATCGCGTGCATCGCGCCGGTGCTGTTGCTGTGTTTTTACTACGAGCTGACGCCGCTGAGCCACCTGTATGCGATCGGTGTGACGGGGGCGATTGCGCTGAACCTGTCGTGCTGCGCGTTCAACAAGCGGTTGCAGGTCAAGCGTTGGGAGCGGGCGGGCCTAGGGGTGATCGCGCTGCTGATCACTGCGGTGTTTGTGACGATCGCGGTGACGAAGCATGAGGCTGCGGTGTTTTGTGGGATTCTGGTGGCGTCCGTGCTGGTGGCACGGTTTGTTGGCAAGCGTGTTGCGGCGCGTGAGATGGGGATCCCGGAGCCGGAGATCGGCTGGCTGGCGGAACTGCGGCGCGAGACGACGCCGATCGATGCGAACAAGCCGCGGATCATGCTGGCGGCGCGCGGGCGGTGGCAGGCGGAGTTCGCGGTGGACATGGCCCGCCGTCGCGGGGCGAATCTGTTTGCGATCTATGTGCGCACGCTGCGCGTGCTGGACACGGGGCCGAACTTCGTCGCTCGGATCGAGGACGACCCGGCGGCGCAGGAAGCGCTGGGCACGATCGCGCACTTGGCGCACCAGTATCGCGTGCCGTTTATCCCGATCTATGTGAGCAGCCCGGACATCGTGGAAGAAGTCATCGACAACACGGTGACGTACGGCTGCGACACGCTGATCATGGGCAAGAGCAAGCGATCAAACCTGGCGCGAAGCCTCGAGGGTGACGTTGTGGCGCAGGTGGCGACGCGGCTGCCCGAGGGGGTGGCGTTGATCACGCGTGAGGCGTCGCCGCACCCGTTGCCGGCTCCGCCGGCATCGCCGGGGGCGTGAGAAGTCGCGAGTCGCGAGATCAGCGGGACGGCAATCGGCAATCGGCAATCGGGTCCGGCTCTGCGGACCAGTGCGGCCTGGGCTGCCGCATCGCCTTGCGCTACGACACCACGCGCCCCGGCACGGCGCGCGAAGAGACCCTGTACTATGTCCAGAACTGGAGGGCCGACGTGGTGGCGTTGCTGAACGAATCCGGTCGCGCAGTCGAGCACGTGCGCTTCATGGCGGGCACAGCCCGGAGTCTGCCCTGCCGCGACAGCACTGGTCCGCAAAGCCGGACCAGTGGCACGTTCAATGCCACGCACTCTTTTGGAGATGCTATATGGTATCAAAAGTACTGTTAGTCGTATTGGCAACGTCGCATGTTGCAATCTGTGGATGTTGCAAGAGTGTACAGCCAACGTCGACTGCCAAACATGGTGATTTGTTTGCGCATATCTCCAAAACAAAGTTGATTGACGGAGAAGATAATCGAATTCGTTTAATTGCCTTAGGCGCGGTGGTGAACGGTTTGGCTCACGAGACTCTGGAGAATCAAGAAGTTCTTCGAAAGGAGATCATTCAATGGTGCTTCATTGCCAATAAGAGTGCCGACAAAAATAATCGAACAGAGTCAGCGCTTGTCATTGCGATGCTGTGTGAATCAGAGTATTTTGATCGAACATATTTCAGAAAGTACTTATCCAAAGCGGATGCGGATAATGCGTACTTGGCGATTGCCAATTTGTCTCCCAAAGCTCTGAGTGATCTGAGCATTCAGAGTACTCTGCGTTCACTGCTTGATGAAGCTGACGCGTCGCCCGCGGTAAAGAGAATGATCCGGTTCCGTTTGAATCAAAATTAATGTGACTCCTTATGCAACGTCGATCGTGGCATTGAATGTGCATTGTTGCACTGGTGCGGCTTTGCGGATCAGTGTGTCTTGAGCTGCTGCCGCCGCCTCCGCCCCGCGCCGGCGGGCAGGGGCTCGGGCGTCGAGTTGTTTTCGGACGCGTCACGCGAGCACTTCCGCCGCACGCGCACGCGGCCCCTTTGCGAACGCACGCAGAACACTTGCCGACGCAAGCGGAGCTTCTGCTTGTCAGCAGAGACGAGCCGTTGCTGGTCACGAGTATCTCGAAGCCCTGCCCCCTCCGCCGCGAGGCGCGGCACCTCCCCCGGTGGGGACCGGGGGAGGGTGGGGCGGGTGACGCCGGCGCGGTTGTTGAGTTTGATTTGCACTCCCGCACGAGTCAGCGGATGCCTGCAGTGTTCCGCCTTCCGTGGGCCGTGGGTGGGGATCCCTCGATCTCCTTCCCTTCGCCCTCCGCGTACCTCCGTGCCCTCGGTGCTCTCCGTGTACGTGTCTACCCGTTCCTTGTCTTCCCTCCGCGTTCCCCTGCACGCTCTGCGTCCTCTGCGTACTCCGATGTCGTGGGTGACCTCGATGGCGAGACTACTCAGAGAACATCGCTTCGACGAAGCTGTCGGCGTCAAACGGCTGGAG
>JAIEQQ010000500.1 GCA_019747615.1 Phycisphaerales bacterium | reverse complement strand
ACGAAGTCGGTGGGACGGATGGTGGGCCCGCCGACGTACCCGGGAACGGGGATGTCGTCGAGCGAGGAGTTGCCGTCGAAGGTTGAGAGATCAAGCGTGTCGAAGGCGATGATGCTGTCCAGGATGGACATGCCGTTGCCGATGACACGCCCGAAGACGGTGAAGCCGCCGTTCTGGGTATCGAGCAGCGCGAAGCCGGGCGTGGTCGCGTTGTCGTTGTTCATGTTGAAGAACCACTGGCTGGTGGCGGAGTTGGCGTTCCCGCCGACCTTGGCCATCGCGACGGTGCCGCGGCGGTTGGAGATGCCCGGCTCGTTCTGGATCGGTGCGAAGGTCTGGACGGAGCCGGGGGGCACGTTGTTGCCGGTGGGCGTGGTGAAGCCGCCGCCCTGAAGGACGAAGGGGATGAGCGGGTTGGCGGAGTAGACCGCCGAGCGGTGGATGATGGTGTTGTTGAAGCGGCCGGCGTTCATGTACGCCTTAAAGTTGTTGGTCGTGATCGGCTTGGAGACATCCAGGAGCGCGACATCAACGGTGCGCGACACCGCGTTGACGACAATCGTGAAGCGGACGACCGACACGCCTTGATCGACGAATCGCGTCGCAAGCGGGATGTTCGCGACGGGCGCGTCCTTGAGCACCGCTTGGTCCGGGATGGGCGCGACGAGCGTGGGCGCCGCCAGGGCGCTGCCAGCGGCGGCCAAGAGCGAGGCAACGACAAGTACGCAAGACGGGGCAATCGAACGAGTCATGGAAGCTCCAGCATGTGCGTGTGCGGACAGGGGACAGAGATGCGAAAACCGACTAACGACAACGGCAAGCAGGGCGAGGAACGTAGCAATACAAACAACGCGGGCAACGCCAGACGGATCGGCAATGGCCCCGGTCGGCGTGGGGCCGCGTGTCTTGAAGCTACAACCATCGGCACAGAACGCCAACCGCTTTGTACGCAATACGCGGGCCATTCACAGCAGTTTCGTCGTTGCCGGAAGGGGCGGGTTTGTTCGCACCCGAATGCTTTCCGAATCAGAAGATCACCGGAGGCGGAATCAAGGCCGAAAGGCGCGGTCGCCCACCCCCCTCCCCACTGCAGAGGCCCTCATCGCGCCCGCAGCGTGGGGCACGACGGCTGCAAACCGCCGTCGGACGTCGCCCACTCGCCACACTGAAACAAAGACGCCCCAGCACGGGGCCGGGGCGTCAGTGGGCGTTACAGGACTTGAACCTGTGACCCCAGTCGTGTGAGGACTGTGCTCTAGCCAACTGAGCTAAACGCCCGGGTCTCCTTCAGTATATGCCCGCTCCTCCAGTTCGCTCAACCGGAATGGTGCTTCACTGGGCCGAGGGCGAGTAGTGCAGCGGGGCCGCGGGGCCGAGGTCGGTGCCGGTGGCGTACCAGGCCAGCAGGAAGCCGGTCCAGATCAGGAAGAACACCACGCTGTAGGGGATCATGAGGCTGATCAGGCTGCCCAGACCGGCGTTCTTTTTGTACTTCTGGAGGACCACCAGAATGATCAGCAGGTAGCTGTTCAACGGGGTCACGATGTTCACCACGCTATCGCCGATGCGGTACGCGGCGGTCGTCAGCTCCGGGCTGATGCCGACCATCATGAACATCGGGATGAAGATCGGGGCCATGACGCCGAACTTGCTGAGCATGCCGCTGAGGGCGAAGTCTCCGAAGACCACGACGAGCACGAAGGCGACGATGAGCACCGGCACGGGCAGATCCGCGGTGACCAAGAGCGAGCCACCGGCATACGCGAGCATCCGGTCCAGGCCGGTATAGGCGAAGTAGGCGACGAACTGGCCCATGAAGAACGAGATCGTCAGGACCGGGACGATGCTCTTGACGCCGTGATAGATGCCCTCGACGAAGTCCGCTTGTGTGCGGAGCTTGCCGGTGCGGATGCCGTAGGCCATGCCGGGAAGCAGGAACAGCAGGAAGATGGCCGGGACGATGACGTGCGACCAGCGATCACCGGGGGCTTCGGACATGTTCGGCCTGCCGCTGGCGGCCACCGCCATCTCAACCGGCATCTTGTTGCCCGAAGCGTCCTTCGCTGCGTCCGGTGCCCAGAGGCGCCGATCCGCCGGAATCGCGGCGACTGCTTCCGCGCCGCGGACGATAGTGATAGGTTGCTGCGCGACCACGCGATCGTTGGCCAGGCGGGGCACGCCGGTGCCGTGGAGCGGTGCGCCGGGGATCAGCACCAGCGCGACAAACACCGCGGCGACCGTGAACATTGTGGCCAGGGCATAGCCGAGGCCGCTCTTCTCGACGGGCGTGAGGGCCATGTCGGTCATCGCGGAGGTATCGCCGGTGAGCGGCTGCGCCTTCTGCTGGCGCTTCAACCGGGGCTCGACGATCCAGTCGGTGACAAACCAGCCGGCGAACATCACGATGACCGCCGAGCCGGCCTTGAAGTAGAAGTTGTGCAGAATGTCGACGGTGTAGTTGGGGTCAATGACTCGGGCCGCGTCCTGGGCGAAGCCCGTCAGAGCGCCGTCACCACCGGTGGGGAAGAAGCCGCCGCCGAAGCCACCGGCAACGCCCGCGAACGCCGCGGCGAGGCCGGCGACCGGATGACGACCGACCGCCAGATACAACGCTGCGGCCAGTGGCGGCAGGATGATGTAGCCCGCATCGCTGGCGACGCTGGAGTTTGCACCGAGCAGGACGATCATCGGCGTCAGAAGCTTTGCGGGCGTGATGAATGCGAGGGCCCGCATGAGCGCGCTGAAGAAGCCGAACTTCTCGGCGAGGCCGATGCCCAGCATCGCGACGAAGATCAACCCCAGCGCAGGCAGGCCCGTGAAGTTGCGCAGCATCGACGACAGCATCCAGTAGATGCCGTCGGACGTGAGCAGGCTGCGCGGCGTGATCGGATCGCCCTTGGGCTCCAGGACCTTGACAGGCTTGCCCTTCTCATCGAGCTTCTTGGTCTGCAACACCTTGCCGTCGGGTGCCTTCATCGGCTGCCCCGCGGCGTCGACCTTGTCCACCATCACGTACTTGGGCTGCACGGGCTGGACTTTCCAGCCCGCGGCGGAGCCGACGGCGGCGACCACCATCACCAATGCGGCGAGAATCACGAAGATGAG
Organism: Phycisphaerales bacterium; assembly: GCA_019747615.1. The sequence continues at coordinate 4,226 of JAIEQQ010000500.1, read as the reverse complement.
CGCCGGCTCGGGGAGCTTGTTGCCGAGCCACTCGATCCAGTCGAGCACGCCGCGCGGGCGGGTGGATGGGAGCGGCGGCTGCGAACCGCCGGAGGGAAGCGACGATGCGGATGTGTCCAAGAGCGAGCCTTTCACGGAGGGCAAGCGGGCGTGACGAATGACCGGCATCGAACGATGCCGACCGTGCCGAGCAACACCCAATCACGGGGGTTGCAAACCAGAGCATAACAGAGGATGCTACCACTCGCATTCGAGCGGTTTGGACCGGGTTGGTCGTCGTTTTGGTCCGCCGCGAAACCACTGGAGCCCTGATGGCACTCCCTTCGCAGCTTTCCACCCCCCCAGCATCGGCAGGCGAGCCGGACGATGGTCGCACGTTCTTGGGCCATCCGCCGGGGCTGTTTCTGTTGTTCTTGGTGGAGATGTGGGAGCGGTTCAGCTATTACGGGATGCGAGCGCTGCTGGTGCTGTATCTCACAAGCCCGACGAGCGGTGTTCGGAAGCCACCGGCGGGATATCCGGCGGATTTCAACCCCGGGCCTGGATGGAGCGATGCCGAGGCCTCGACGCTGTACGGCTGGTACACAGGCCTTGCGTATCTGGTTCCGGTGATCGGTGGACTGATCGCCGACAAACTGATTGGCACGCATCGATCGATGGTCATCGGCGGCCTGCTCATCATGGCGGGGCACATTGCGCTGGCGGTCAGCGGTATCGGGGCACTGGCGCACAGCCCGACGGGCATGAGCGTGTTCATCGCGGGTTTGGCGATGATCGTGATCGGCACCGGACACTTCAAGCCCAGCGTGAGCGTGATGGTCGGCGATCTGTACAAGCGCGATGACCCGCGCCGCGACAGCGCGTTCAGCATCTTCTACATGGGCATCAACCTCGGCGCATTCCTGTGCGCCTTTGTCTGCGGAACGCTCGGCGAAAAGGTCGGCTGGCACTGGGGCTTCGGGTCCGCTGCGGTGGGCATGGCCGCCGGGCTTGGGTTGTATGTGATCGGCAAGCCGATGTTCCTCAAGAACATTGGCAGCGCTCCGGCGGGTGCCAGTCCCGTGGTCGCGCCGGTGTTCCTGGCGGTTGGGCTTGGTGCGGCGGGGCTGGTTGGGCTCGCGTTCCACCAGGGTTTCTTCGGGGCGTTCCAGTCATGGATCAGCAACTTCACCGCGACCCAGCCGACGTTTGCATTGGCGATCGGGATCTCACTGTTTGCGATCAGCGTGCTTGCCGCGGCGGCGTTCAGCTTCACGCAGCGCCCCGAGGATCGAGGGCCGGTCGCGAGCATCTTCATCTTCATGTTCTTCAACGCGTTCTTCTGGCTGGCGTTCGAGCAGGCTGGTAGCAGCATCAATCTGTTCACTGACCGGTACACGGACCTGCACGTCGCCGGCCCGCAAAGCTGGGAGATGCCGACGAGCTGGTTGCAGTCGGTGAACCCGTTCCTGATCTTCATCTTCGCGCCGATCTTTGGCGTGATCTGGACGACACTCGGCCGTCGGCGGATGAACCCGTCGCAGCCGATGAAGATCGCGTTCGGGTTGATCCTTCTGGGGATCGGGTTCCTCGTGCTTGTCGCCGGAGCGCGGGGCATTCAGGTGCAAGGCCAGGGCGAGACACAGCAGGTGCTCGCAAAGGCGGCGCTGATCTATGTTCTGGGTGCGTACTTCTTCCACACGATGGGCGAGCTGTGCCTCTCACCGACGGGCCTCAGCTACGTGACCAAGGCCGCGCCGGTCCGGTTCGTCAGTCTGCTCATGGGCATCTGGTTCATCTCCAGCTTCATCGCCAATCTCGGTGGCGGGCTCATCGCAGCCCAGACTGAGAAGATCGAATCTGGGAAGATCTCACTCCCGTGGAACTTCAGCGCTGGGACCGGAACGACGCAGGCTGATTTCTTCTTCCTCTTCGTCGTCACATCGATCGGGGCCGGTGTCTTGATTATGGCGTTGACGCCCGTGTTGAAAAAGCTCATGCGTGATCCGAATGACTAGAATCCGCCTGTAATCCGCGGCATCTGAATGTTGCAGGCCTTTCGTCCGATCGTTTCCCCCGCAGCCCACGCCCCCGCCACTCACCGCTCACGCGGCGTGGCGGGGGCTTATCGTTTGGGCATGGGTAGAACGCTGATCGGTGCGCACGGGACGATGCGGTTCACGAACATGCAGTACGGCCTGGCGATGAAACTCGTGTACGACATGGGCTGGAAGCCGATGGGCACGCTGCCGCCAGAGTCCTACGAGCGCGACGATGCGCCGGTGGATGACCTAGGCAGAAAACTGACCTGGCCGGCCATGAACTACTTTGCCAACGCTGGCCAGCGCGTGCGCGATGAGGACGCGCTGGCCCTGGGCGAGAAGCTGGAGGACGTGATGCTCGACGTGCCGAGCCACGACGCGACGATGCACAAGGTGCATCAGGTGATTATCCTCCCGCCGCTGGGCGAGATGCGGATCTTGAAGCCCGGCAGCAAGGTAAACGTGCTGGAGTTTTTCAGCGGGCGGAACAAGACGGTGCTGGCCAAGTACGCCGCGTTTGCGAAGCAGGGCGGGTTCAAGATTACCTGAGGGAGGGAAGGGGAAGGGATCGGGGGACCGAGGGATCAAGGGATCGAGTGAGTTTCGCAGGCGCTCGCAACTGGGCGTGTGTGGCGGTCGTAGTGTTGCAGAGCCATGGCACAGTCGAGTTCCAAGACGCCTCAGCGACGGTACCACGTGCATCCGCCGCTGCTGATGTACGTGGGTGTGTCGTTGCTGGTGGCGGTGGGCGCGTTCCATAGCCAGAACAACCTGCTGTTCTGGTTGTTCGGCTTCTCACTCGGGCTGATGCTCGTTTCGGGCTTCATCAGCGGCTCGATGCTCATGGGCGTGCGGCTTGAGCGGGCGAGCATCGGCGATGCTCGCGAGGGCGAGGTGCTGGAGATCCGCTATCGCGTGCGGAATGTCGGGCGGATGCTGCCGCTGATGGCGCTGACGATCCGGGAAGTGAGCGACGAGGACCATCGCGGCGCGGGGCCATCTCTCTGGCGGCGGCTCTTCGCGCTGCGCCGTGCGATCAACGGCGTGGGCACAGCCGACGGGCCCGACGCACCCGAGAACGGGACTCACCACGAGCCCTCCGCCCCCGGCGTGAGCGAGCGCCGCGCCAAGCTCGACGCGCCGCCGCTGGGCTTCCTCACGCACGTGGCGCGCCGGGGCGAAACCGAGATCATCGGGCGTGCCCGGTGCGTCAGCGCCGGTCGTTTGCGGCTGCGGCATATCGAGGTTGTCACGAGCTTCCCCTTCGGCATCATGCGCAAGTCGCTGCGATTCGACGAGCCAGCCGCGGCTCTGGTGCGCCTTGCGCCGGCACAGGTCGAGATCGATCTTGCGAGCACCGGTCGCGGCGCGCCCATCGCGGCGGAAGAGACATGGCAACAGGCCGGCAACGGCGATGAGTTCTTCGCGTTGCGTGAGTATGTCGAGGGCGACTCGCCGCGGATCATCGCGTGGCGTCGCTCGGCGGCGCAGTCCAAGCTCCTGGTGCGGCAGACCGGCGGCGCGGCGCCGGGTCGCGTCTGGCTGGTCATGCACGCGCCGGCAACCGCAACGCCCCTTGACTGCCTCGCGATGACCGGCGTCACCGCCGAGCTCGTCGCACGCGCCGGGCGCGCGGGGCTCAGCATCGGGCTGATCGCGCCGCAGGCGGCGATCGAGCGCGGCGCACGCACCGCGCGTGTGCATCTGATCGCGTTGATGGACACGCTGGCGCTGCTGGCGATGGAGCCCGCGAAGCTGCGACGCGCCGCCCCCGGCGCATTTGGCCCCGCGCGCCCGTTGCCGGGCGATCGCGTGATCGTCGTGCACGCCGGCGCGATCGACCACACAGTCGGCCCGCGCGGGGCGGAGCATCTGGCCGCTCGCTTTGACGATCAGGCGGTCGCGATCGCAGACGGCGCCGCGCCGCGATCGGTCGCGAAAACGGCGGTGCCCGCATGATGACGCTGGCGCGCCTGCGAGCGATCAACACGGTGGTTGCGGTACTCTCGGCGCTGGCATTCGCGGTCGCTGAGGGGCGGGGCGTGCTGCTGGGCGCCGCGGTGATGGCCGGGATCATCTCCATGGTGATGATGCGCCCCGCGCGCCCGACGGCGCTACCGCGATGGCTGCTGAACGGGCTCGTGCTGCTGGCGACGGGGCAGGTGGTGCTGGCGGTGCTGTCATCGAGGCAGGAAGTCGTCAGCG
>JAIEQQ010000529.1 GCA_019747615.1 Phycisphaerales bacterium | reverse complement strand
CGGATCTTGGCCAGCACGCTGAGCACGCCGGCGCGGTTGCCGGCTGCCGCGGCGTCGGCGAGATCGAGCATCTGCTCGGTGACGCCGTCCATCGCGCTGACGACGCAGACGACCGCGTGGTCCTTGGCTTGTGCGAGCGCCAGCGATGCGCTATTGCGGATCTTCTCCGGGCCAGCCATCGAGGTTCCGCCGAACTTCATCACGATCTTCATGGCTGCACCCTGCGGTGTTGATGGTCAAAGTCGATCTGCCAGACATCGATGAGATCGCGCAGGATCGCAGTAGCGGTTTCGGGCCCGCCGGCGCCGCGGCCGACGATCACGACTTCACCGCCGACGGTGCAGTCCAGCGCGACGGCATTCAGACTCCCGCCGACGTTCAAGGGCGAGCCGATGGCGACCTCTTCGGGCGCGACGGACATGCCCGAATCATCGATGCGACCGATGAGCTTGATCACGCAGTTGCGAGAGCGAGCATCCTCGAGCCGTTCGCGGGCGATGCCGCGGATGCCCTCACGCCGGACATCGGCGATCGTGGCGCGACGGCCCATGACGTGGTTGGCCAGGATCGTGAGCTTCATCGCGGTATCCACGGCGTCGATGTCGTTGCTGGGGTCCGTCTCGGCGTATCCGAGGCGCACGGCCTCAGCGAGCGCATCGTCGAACCGCTCGCCGGTTTCGGTCATTCGCGAGAGGATGAAGTTGGTGGTGCCGTTGATGATCGCGCGGAGGCCGCGGATGTGGTTGCCCTGCGCACAGCGAGAGGCCAGGGCGAGCACGGGCGTGCCGGCGCCGACGGTGCCGCTGAAGCGAAAGCCGACGCGGTTGTAGCGGGCGAGCTCCAGCAGCGCGGGCATGGCGACCGCGAGTGGCGCTTTGTTGACGGTGACGACGTGCATCCCGGCGCTCATCGCGGCGCGAAGGTGGCCGATGGCGACCTCCGGGCGGCGAAGGTCTGAGGGAGAGGTCTCGATCAGAACGTCGCAGCCGGCTTCACGAATGGCGCGATCGGGCGAGGCGCCGAGCTGGCCGTGGGCGGGCATGGCGCCGACGGTGGCGTGCGCGTTCTTGCAGGCCAGGAGTTCGGCGGCGCTGAGGCCATGCTCGCTGATGGCGATGCCCTTGGTATCGGCGACAGCGACGATCTTGGGGTTCAGCCCATGGCGTGTGAGCAGCATTTCGCGTTGGGCGTCGAGGAGCTCGACGAGCGACTTACCGACAACACCAAAGCCGACAAGGGCGATGCGCATGGGGATTGGAGTATCGGACACAATCCAGCCGGAGGCAAGCGCACATCCCCAATACCGCGTGAGTTCTGGCGTGTTTCGGGCGTTGATGGTGGCCTAGGGGATGCACGTCGCTCGCGCAGCCACTGGCGGTGCGCCTCGCGGCGCGTGCTGTCATCAACCGTCCGAAAACTCACACTCGCAGCATCGCCTTCACGCTCGCCTTGGCGATGCCGACCTGCTTTCGCACCTGGTTGATCGCGGTGCCGCCGACCACGTCGCGCTTGGCGAGCAGTGCGTCGATCGAAAGTTCCTTGAAGATGTCCGGGCCGATGCGAGGCTCGATCGCCCGCATCTGTTCCAGCGTCAGCCGGTGCAGCGGCACTCGGAGCTCAAGAGCGGTGCGAGTGAGGCGGCCGGCGATGTGGTGCGCATCGCGGAACGGCACGCCGGCCCGGACGAGATAATCCGCCAGGTCCGTCGCGGCTGAGAACCCGTCGTCCGCCGCGGCGAGCATGCGATCGCGGTTGATCGTGATCCCTGACACGCACTCGGGCACGATTCGCAGACAAAGCGTGAGGTGTGCGACAGAGTCAAAGAGCGGCTCTTTGTCTTCCTGCAGGTCTTTGTTGTACGCCAAGGGCAGGCCTTTGAGCGTGGTGGCGATGCGGACGAGGTTGCCGATGAGGCGACCGGACTTGCCCCGCAGCAGCTCCGCGGCGTCGGGGTTCTTCTTCTGCGGCATCAGGCTCGATCCGCTCGTCACACGATCGGACATCTGGATGAAGCCGAACTCGCTGGAGGAGTAGAGGATCAGATCCTCGCCCAATCGCGAGAGATGGACGCCGCAGAGCGCGATCGTCGAGAGGGTCTCGAAGACGAAGTCGCGGTCGCCCGCGGCGTCGAGCGAGTTGCGCGATGCTTCGAGAAAGCCGAGATCCGTGGCGAGCGCTTCGCGGTCGATCGGGTACGCGGTGCCCGCGAGCGAGCCGGAGCCAAGCGGCGAGACGCAGACGCGAGACAGGGCATCGCCGAAGCGCTCGTGATCGCGCCGGAGCATCTCGACGTAGGCGAGACACCAGTGGGCGAAGAGCACGGGCTGGCCGCGCTGGAGATGGGTGTAGCCGGGCAGCACGGTGCGCTTCTTCAGCTCCGCATCGGCCAGCGAGACCAGTGCGTCGATCGCTAGCGCGATGAGCCGGCGAAGGTTGACGATCGCGCTGGCGGTCCAGAGCCGGACGTCGGTGGCGACCTGATCGTTTCGCGAGCGGCCGGTGTGGAGCTTCTTGCCAAGGTCGCCAACGAGGGCGATGAGCTCGCGCTCGACGAACGAGTGGACGTCTTCGTCGGTGGCAGAGGTGATCTTGGCGGTTGCGGGGTCGGACTCGCGCTCGGCGATGGACTCAAGGGCCTTGACCAGCTTCGAAACGTCAGCGGCCTTGAGGACCTTCGCACGCCCGAGCGCGCGTGCCCACGCGATCGAGCCCTCGATGTCCTCCATCACCAACGCGCGATCAAACGGCAGCGAGTCGTTCAACGCCTTGAACAAATCTGACGTGTCACCATCGAATCGGCCGCCCCAGAGAGCCATGGGAGATCCTTAAGAACGGGAGTGTGGTTGCCGCCGCATCCGTGTCGAATCGATTCACGCGGCCGTGGTCAGGCTTTCTTGGAAGAGACCTTCGACTTCGCCTTCGAGCCCGTGCTCTTGGTCTTCCTCGCGCCCGCATCCTTCAACGCCGCAATTCTCGCCGGCAACGTATACAACCGAATGAACCCGCCCGCGTCCTTCTGGTCATACACCGCGTCGCGGCTGAAGGTCGCGAACGCCTCGTTGAACAGGCTGTTCTCGCTCTTGCGGCGGACGGTCGTCGCGGTGCCCTTGTAGAGGCGGACGACGATCTCGCCGGTCATGGCCTCACTGATATTGTCGAAGGCCGCCCACATCGCCTCGCGCTTGGGGGTGTACCACTGGCCGTTGTAGATTTCGCGGGCGAACTCGAGGCCAAGGCGCTCGCGGAGGTAGGTGGTCTCGCGATCGAGGACGAGTTGTTCGAGGCCGCGAAGGGCTTCCATGAGGACGGTGCCGCCGGGGGTTTCGTAGCAGCCGCGCGACTTCATGCCGACGAGGCGGTTCTCGACGATGTCGACGCGTCCGACGCCGTGTTTGCCGGCGATGGTGTTGAGCTTGATGACGAGTTCATCGCCGGGCATGGCCTTGCCGTTGAGCGTGACGGGGCGGCCGCGCTCGAAGGTGATGCTGACGTCCTCGGCCTTGTTCGGTGCTTTCCAGGGGTGGGTCGTGAGCATCCAGATGTCATCGGGCACGGTGTTCCACGGGTCTTCGAGGGCCGCGCCCTCGTGGCTGATGTGCCAGAGGTTGCGGTCGCGGCTATAGATCTTGCGGGCGCTGGCGGTGGTGGGGATCTTGCGATCAGCGAGGTACTTCAGGAGGTCTTCGCGCCCGCCAAGATCCCAGATGCGCCAGGGCGCGATGACTTCGAGGTTCGGAGCCAGAGCGGCGTAGACGCTCTCGAAGCGGACCTGGTCGTTGCCCTTGCCGGTGCAGCCGTGGCAGAGGCCGTCGGCCTTGATCTGGAGCGCGTAGTCCACTTGTGCGCGCGCGAGGATCGGGCGGGCGATCGACGTGCCGAGCAGGTAGCGGCTCTCGTAGATCGCGCCGCTGATGAGCATCGGGAAGCAGAAGTCCTCGGTGAACTCGCGCTTGAGATCGACCACGACGCAGTCTTCTGCGCCGCTGTTGATGGCTTTCTTCTCGACGCCCTTGAGTTCCTCGGCCCCTTGGCCGACATCGCCGACGACGGCGAAGACCTGACAGCCGTAGTTTTCCTTCAGCCACGGGATGACGGCCGAAGTGTCAAGACCGCCGGAATACGCAACGACAACACGCTTGGCCATGTGAAAGTCCTTTGGGAAATTGCGCGGAAGCGTAGCGGGGAACCGAGTACGCAGAGGACGCAGGGGGTGCGGAGGAACGCAGTGGGGGGCAGAGGGTGGACAGAGGGAGCCCTGAGCGCGAGCTCAGGCGTTTGTCCTGCGGCAAGAGGAGAACCGTACACGGAGCGGACGGAGGAGTGCGGAGGAACACAGAGTGATGACCGAGTTGAGCAACGCGTCACTGCCGCTTTCCAGTGCCCGATGCCCAGTGCCCAGTGCCTCCTACATCCCCATCAACTCAATCATCACGCCCATCTGCGCCCACAGGCGGTTCTCCGCTTCGTCGTAGACGACCGAGCGTGGGCCGTCGATGACTTCGGCGGAGACTTCCTCGCCGCGATGGGCTGGGAGGCAGTGCATGAAGATGGAGTCCTTGCGGCCGATTCTTGAGATGAGCGATTCGTTGACCTGGAACGCGCGAAGCGCCCGCTCCTTCTTGTCGCTGCCGCTCTGGTGCATGGAGATCCAGGCGTCGGTGTAGATGGCATGCTGATCGCGGACGCTCGCGATGTCGCTGGTCACTCGAACGCTGGCGCCCTGTGCTTCGGCAACCTGGGCGGCGGTGCGGACGATGAGTTCGTCCGGGCCATAGCCATCGGGGCTGAGCACGGTGATGTGAGCGCCGGCCAGAGCGCACGCCTGGATCAGCGAGTGCGTGACGTTGTTGCCATCGCCGACGTATGTCACGCGCAGGCCAGCGAGCGTGCCGAAGCGTTCCTTGATGGTCATCAGGTCTGCCAGCGCCTGGCACGGATGGTGCTCATCGCTCAGGGCGTTAATGACCGGCACGCGCGAGTGCTCGGCCATCTCCTCCAGCGCCCGCTGTGAGAAGACGCGGGCGACGATGGCATCGACCATGCGGTCGAGGTTCTTGGCGAAGTCTTTGAGGCTCTCGCGCTCGCCGAGGCGCTGATCGTGATGCGGATAGAACAGCGGGTTCCCGCCGAGCTTGGCGACGCCGACATCGAAGCTGACGCGCGTGCGCAGCGAGGGCTTCTCGAAGATCAGGATCACCGACTTGCCCTTGAGCACGGTGTCGAACGATGCGGGCTTGGCCTTGCACTCGCTGGCGAGTGAGAGCACGCGCTCGAATCGCGCGGGGCTGAGGTCAAAGACGGTCAGCAGGTCTGCGAATGCACGCGGCTGCGACACTGCGACGTTCTGGCGGCTGGGCTTCCCGGCGCGCGGTGCCTTGATCCCCGATGCTCGCTGTGATGCGACTGCTGAGCTCGCGTTCGTTCGTACCTTGCGTTTGGCCATAGGGCGAAAGCATACCGGCGTGGAGCGCATCGAGGAGCGACTGGCGCGGCCTTGACGGTTTATTCACTTCGCTTGAACGCAGCGAGAACACGGTCCTTCACACTGGTGCGATCAACCAGCGGCTGGTGATAGTCCAGTCGCATGCGCAGAAGCATCGGTAACTCCGAGGGATCATGGATCCCGTCGCCTTCGACGTCGCGCAGCTCCGGCACCCAGCGACGGATGAACGCGCCGTCGGGGTCGAACTTCTGGCTCTGGAGCACCGGGTTGAAGATTCGGAAATACGGGGCCGCGTCGGTGCCCGTGCTGGCCGACCACTGCCAGCCGCCGTTGTTCTGCGAGAGATCGCCGTCGATCAGGTGCTGCATGAACCAGCGCTCGCCTTTGCGCCAGTCGATGAAGAGGTCCTTGGTCAGGTACATCGCGGCGATCATGCGCAGCCGGTTGTGCATCCAGCCGGTGGCCAGCAGCGCCCGCATCGCGGCGTCAACGATCGGAATGCCCGTGCGTCCTTGCGTCCAGGCCTCAAAGTGGTCTTCGCGATCGCTCCAGACGATCTGCTCCGTCTCCGGCTTGAACGCGCGCCCCATGCAGACGCGTGGGAAGTTGACCAGCACGCTCTTGTAGAACTCACGCCAGATGAGTTCGCTGATCCAGGTGTCGGCGCCGATGTCACCGCCACTGGCGACGTTCTGATTCGCCCTCATCGCGCGGGCGAGGCACTGTCGCGCAGAGATGAACCCGCACGCGAGGTACGGCGAGAGTGCGCTCGTGCCGTCGACCGCCGGCAGGTCGCGCCGTTCTTTGTACGACCTCATGCGAGCGTGCACGAAGTCATTGAGGCGGCGTTCCGCTTCGCGCTCGCCGGCGGGCCAGAGATCGTCGGGTACCTCGGACTTGAAACCCGCGACCTCAGTGGGCGGCTCGTCGGGGGGAGTCGTTGCCATCACGATGCGCTCTTGCTTCGGCGGTTGGTCGCCGACCACCACGCCGCGGCGTTCGGCGAGCGCTGTGAGCCACCGACGCTTGTAGGGCGAGAACACCGTATAGGCCGAGTCCTCGCCGGTGCGAAGCTCCGCAGGCGGTATGACCGTCTGATCGTGGAATGTCACGAAGTACTTAGCGCCGCAGTCAAGCTCGTACGAAACGCTCTCGTCCCGGGCGACCTCGTTGAGTTCGTACTGCCGATTTGCGTATACGAGGGACGCGCCAACTTGCTCCGCTACCTGCGCGACGACCACGGGCACATCGCTCATGCTCGGGGCCGTGCGGATCAGCAGCGGGATGTTGAGCTTGGCCAGCTCGTTTGACAACTCGCGGAGCCCTCGCAGAATGAACCGGATTTTCACCGGCGCTTCGTCGTGGCGATTCCAATCGGACGGGCTGATGACGTACAGACCGACGACGCGGCCCTTGCTCTCGCGCGACGCCGCGAGCAGGGCGGTGTTGTCGTGCGTACGAAGATCAACGCGGAACCAGTGGAGAATGGTCATTGCATACTCGATGGACTGAGGATCACGACGAGAGTCTACAAACGAAGGCAGACCGGCGAGCCGAAGCCCGTCGGTCTACCTTGATCAGCGATCCGCACGGTGACCCACCTCTACGCACCCAACGCCCGGGCGTCCCGCGCGCCAAGGGAACGGATCGCTTCATTCATGTCACCCCGCTGTGGCTCCAGTTCGCAGAAGGGTGAGGATCTCGCGACGACTCTCGGGATGATCTCGATAGACGCCGCGCAGTGACATCGTGGTCATGACAGGATCGGGTTGACGCACGCCACGGAGCTGCATGCACGAGTGCTGGCCCTCGATGATCACCGCGACCCCCCGCGGCGACAGATGCTCTTCCAGGGCACTGGCGATCTGAAGGGTGAG
>JAIEQQ010000437.1 GCA_019747615.1 Phycisphaerales bacterium | reverse complement strand
ATTTCCTGGTCGGTGAAGCCGTGGATGCGGGCACGCTGAACGGCGACGCCGAGATCGGTGAGCATCTCGCGCCACAGCTCGGGCTTGCCGCCGACGCGAAGGTCAGACGAAAGTGCGCTGCCGAAGAAGTCACCGATGCTGGCGCTGGCCTGCAGGAATCGACCTTGGCCCTTCTCCAGATCCGAAGCGATGCGACGGTTGAAGGCCCAGGTGCCGATGAGATCGACAAAGTCGCGCCGGGCATCGGCCATCGTGAGCGACGGGCCGCGCGGCGGCGAGTAGCGGGTCAGCGAGATCGAGCCGGTCTTGAGCTCTGCGTCAGTCGCGACGATCGCGCGAAGGCCCTCGCTGGGCTTGATGCCGACGGGCAGCTCCGCGGGCTTGGCGACCTTCTTCAGCGAGCCGAAGTGGTGCTTGATGCGATCGGCGGCGACGGCCGGATCGACATCGCCGACGACGATGACCGTTGAGTTGCTGGGGACGTAGTACGTGCTCCAGTAGCCGAGGAAGTCCTCGCGCGAGACGGAGTTGATGGTCTCGACGGTACCGATCGGCAGGCGACGGCCAAACGTGGACTCGGGCGCGAGGCGCTCGAAGATGTACTCCTGGATGCGCTGGCCGGCGCTGAGGCGGGTGCGGCGCTCCTCTTGGATGATGCCGCGCTCGCTGTCGATTTCATCGATGCGGAGCAGAAGGCGGCCGTTGACATCGCTCATGAAGGTGAGGGCTTTGTCGAGCGTCTCGGCCTTGTTGTCCGGAAGGGCGAGTTGATAGACGGTTTCGTCAAAGCTCGTGTACGCGTTCTGATCGCGACCAAACTGAAGGCCGAGGCCCTGGAAGAAGTTGATCACCGAGCCGGGCGGGAAGTTCTCTGAGCCGTTGAAGGCCATGTGCTCGAGGAAGTGCGCGATGCCGCGGGTCTTCTCGGTTTCGTTCAGCGAGCCGGAGTCGATCCGCATCCAGACGCTGGCGCGGGCCTCGGGGTTCTTGTTGGTCTTGATGATGTACTTCAGCCCGTTGTCGAGCTGGCCCGTAATCAGGGTGGGGTCTGAGGGGATCATCGCGGCGGGATTGAATGCCGGGGTCACGACTGGCGTGCCGGCGGGGACGGTTGCGGCGGGCATGGTGGGAGTGGTGGCGGACTTCGGTGCCTTGTCATCGGCGATTGCCAGGGAGTTGATCGACCCGGACGCAAGGATCAAAGCGACGACGGCGATACCTGACTTCATGGTGGACCTTTCAAAGGTGAGCGTGCATGCCGGGCGCTAGGGCCGGGCGGATGCGGAAGGGGGCCAGAATCGCCGCTCAACGGGGGCGGCATACCCCGAAGCGAGCGCGCAGCGATGACTTGGAACCAGAGCGATGCCTGAAGTGTGTTCCGGCGAGGAACCGGTTGGTTGCGAAGAGTTCACAGAGAATCAGTGGAATTGCCCAGAACGGGTGAGTGAGGCTCGCCTTTGGAACGCGCAGTTGCAGTGGGATCATCGAACCGCGCGGCCTCTTGGCGAGAATCGTAACCTGCGAATCGCGGCGGTGTCAGAGATTGGCACGATTGCAGGCATCTGAGCGCCGCGGTGCCGGAATCGGAGTCTTGCCAGCCACGGCCTACGAACGGGTGATGGCAGGGTGGACACGTTGCTTCAACAAGGATCTGCTGCGAATGAGTGATACGCGAGCTTCAAATCTGGCGGAGTTGGTGGCGTCCGGCTGGACGTCACGTTCGGTCAAGGCCGAGATGCGAGAGAACCTCACGACGGCGCTGGCGCGAGCCGCGGGGGTCGATGAACTCTTCCCGGGCATCACCGGCTACGAGAACACGGTGCTTCCGGAGCTGATCAACGCGATCCTCGCGGGCCATGACATCCTGTTCCTGGGTGAGAAGGGCCAGGGCAAGAGCAAGCTGATGCGGTTGCTTCCGCGGTTTTTGGATGAGTGGACGCCATATCTGGATATCCCCGGCTCGCCGGTCCACGAGGACCCGCTGAAGCCGATCACGTCTGCGGGCAAGGCGCTCGTCGCCGGCACGCCGCCGAAGAGCGTCCCGATCAAGTGGTGGTCGCGCGACGATCGCTATGCCGAGCGGCTGGCGCCGGGGACGAAGTTTGCCGACATCATCGGCGAGATCGATCCGTCAAAGCTCGCGATGGGCGTGAGCATGTCCGCTGAGGACTCGCTGCACTTCGGGCTGATCCCGCGAATGCACCGCGGCATCTTCGCGATGAACGAACTGCCAGACCTTGACGACAGCGTGCAGGTCGGTCTCTTCAACATCCTCGAAGAGCGCGACGTGCAGATCCGCGGCTATCCGGTGCGGTTTGATCTTGATGTCGCGGTGCTCTTCTCGGCAAACCCTGCGACGTACAACCGATCGGGGAAGGTCATCCCGCAGCTCAAGGACCGCATCGGCTCGACGATTCAGACGCACTATCCGCTGAGCCGCGACGCGGGGATCGAGATCACCGAGCGCGAGGCGGTCGGTTCCACGCCCGACAGCAAGGACAGCGCGGCGACCAGCAACGGCGGCGGGCTCGGCGGGGCGTACCCGGTGATCGTGCCGCGGTTTATGAAGGAGATCGTGGAGCAGATGTCGGTGGTGGCACGCAAGAGCAAGTACGTCGATCACGCGTCGGGCGTATCGGCGCGCTTCAGCATCGCCAACTTCCGCACCATGGTCGCCAGCGCCCGCCAGCGCGGCATCCGACTCAACGAGCGACCGAGCGTGGCGCGCATCAGCGATCTGGCGCACTACCAGACATCGGCGGTGGGAAAGGTGGAGCTGGACCTCATGAGCAGCCACCAGCTCACAGAGAAGCAGGCGCTGGAGGCGATCTTCGCCGAGGCGATCCGCGACGTCTTCAAGGAATATGTGGACGAACACGGCCTGGGCGAGATCTCGGAGATCTTTGCCAAGGGCGTGAAGATCGAAGTGGGGGACATGCTGCCCAGCTCGCACTATGCCGAGCGGGTGAAGCGGGTGCCGCCGATCTGGGCCAAGGCGTTCGAGATGAACGCCGCGGCGGACGAGGCGGTCAGGGCGAGCTGCGTGGAGTTTGTGCTGGCCGGGCTGTGGTCCAGCGACAAGATCAGCCGGTCGGTGCGGAACGGGCGGGTGATGTTTGAGACGTGAGCGGGAGCTTTCAGTTGTCAGCCTTCAGGGGTCAGCAAGCAGGAATCAGCGGTCTTTGTTCGTAGGTCGCTTGGATAGAGCCTCGAGCTGGAACCTGTTTTAGTTGTACAGCGTACAATCAGATAGTACGATGTACTAACCAAAGGAGTCTTCCATGACCAAGACACTTCAGAAGTACGGCAACTCGCACGCGCTGGTGATCGACAAGGCCTTGATGGACGCGATGGGGATCACTCCTGAGACGCCATTGACGTTGACGGTGCATGGGACGTCGTTGACGATTACCCCGTCGAACGACGGCGTGGGACGCGACGCGATGGCCAAGGCCAAGGGCCTGATCACCGCGTCCTATGACGACGCGATGAAGCGACTGGCAAAGTAGTGCGACCGGCGGACGTCATCAGGATCACGCGGGGTGTTGCGCAATGGACAAAGACTCGATCTCATTTGTTTCCGTCGAGGAGGTCTTGGACCTTCAAGCGTTTCTCATCGAGCGCTACGGCGGCTTGCCGGGTGTTCGCGATCACGGGCTGCTCACGTCCGCGGTGATGATGCCGCGCCAGCAGTTCGGCGGCGAGTATCTCCATCCTGATCTCGCGGCCATGGGCGCCGCGTACTTGTATCACCTCGCCAAGAACCACGCGTTTCTTGATGGAAACAAACGGATTGCGCTTGGTGCCGCGCTGACGTTTCTGAGTGCGAACGGTGTGACGCAACTGCCCGAGCAAAGCGAGGCGGCCGACATCACGATCGCCGTGGCGGCGGGCGAGATGTCAAAGGAAGCGTTGACGGAGTGGCTTCGCGTTCGAATCGGTCGCTAGTCCGCAGGAGTTGTTGATGACGAACGATGCAGGAAAAGATCGAGACAGCGGACGCACGTCCGGTGCCTCGGGTTCATCGGATCGCGCCGCGCCCCGCCCGCTGGGCGGGATCGTCCACACCTACCAGCGCTACGACCCGAAGGACTTCCCATCGCCGACGGCCCCGCCGCCGGATCTGGCGTCGATGGGGATGGAGCACATGATGCGGCACGGCTCGATGCGCCGCTTCACGCCGGAGGAACTGGCGAACGCGGTGAAGCTGGACATCTCGCAGATCGCGGGCATGGGGCCGTCGCTGGAGTCGCTGATCGCGATGCTGGAGGAACGCAAGCGGAAGATTCTGGAGACGTACGAAGTGAAGTCCGCGCTGCGCGAGAGCGAGCGGCGCGTGCGGGCCGCGGCGAAGGAGATCACGCCGCCGAAGGCGATGCGCGAGGCGTTCGAGCGCGCGGTGAAAGAGGAGCAGATCGCGGAGCTCGAAGATCTCTGGTATTCCAGCGGCGGCGAGAAGAGCCCGATCGGCGACGCGCTGCTGGGCGTGATGCACCGCATCGGCGAGAAGTACCAGATCGAGGAACTGGACTCGAAATACGCCTTCACGGGCAACGAAGCAACGGACACACGCAAGGCGCTTGAGCTGAAAGAGGAGCTTGAAGCGATCGACAAGCTGCTGGAGCAGCTTCGCGAAGCGCTGAAGAACGCCAAGCCGGCGATCATCGACATGGAAGAGCTCTCTCGCTTCGCGCAGGAGCAGGACGTGCAGCAGATGCGCGACTTTGCCAAGCAGATCGAGGAGTACCTGAATCAGATCGCCGAGGATCAGGGGCTGGAGAAGGACGCCGACGGGTACCGCCTGACACCGAAGGCGTATCGCGTGTTCCAGGGCAAGTTACTGCAGGAGATCTTCTCGTCACTGGACGCGGCCCGCAGCGGGCGGCACGAGGGACCGGTCAGCAGTGACGGCGCCGTGGAGCTTGCGAGCACCAAGCCGTTTGAGTTTGGTGATTCGCTGGCGAATCTGGATGCTCCGCAGAGCTTTGTCAACGCGCTGCTCCGCGAGCGCGGCGTAGAACACGGGCGCGACATCGGTTCAGCGAGCCCGAATTCTGGCGACGGCGTGAACGCCTTCAGCGATTCATCATCCGGCGGAGCGGGAGAAGCCGCGGCGCCCCGCGTCAAGATGCGCATGCTCCCGGTGGACATGGAGATCCACCGCACGCGCAACAACCCCAAGTGCGCCACCGCGGTCCTGCTGGACATGTCCGGCTCGATGCGCAACGACGGCCAATACCTCAACTGCAAGCGCATGGCGCTCGCACTCGACGGC
The DNA here is from genome assembly GCA_019747615.1 of Phycisphaerales bacterium. The sequence continues at coordinate 2,040 of JAIEQQ010000437.1, read as the reverse complement.
CTCATTCGGCGCGAGTACCCCGGCGATTTTCTCTCGTTCATCGAGATGTACACGCTCGCGAAGATCCGGCGCAGCAGCGAGATCATCGAGCTGATGCCCAAGCCGGTGACGATCCGCAACTCGGTCGTGCGCCTGAAGGCGGACATGAGCGATCCGAAGATCTCCGAATCGCAGCTCCCGCCGCATTTCACGAACATCCAGCATGCCCTGCGCCTCGCGCGTCAGATGCTCAGCGGACAGGACACCCCCAACAAGCAGGTCATCCTCCTCACCGACGGCCTGCCCACCGCCCACTTCGAAGGCTCCGAACTCTTCATGCTCTACCCGCCGGACCCGCGCACCGAGCAGGCCACGCTGCGCGAGGCCCTGGCGTGCAAGCGCGACGGCATCACCATCAACATCTTCCTGCTCCCCAACTGGGCCCAGACCAGCGAAGACGTCGCCTTCGCCCGCACCATCGCCGAGCAAACCGGCGGGCGCGTCTTCTTCACGGCGGGCAACGACGTTGATCGCTACGTGCTGTGGGATTACGTTTCGCACCGGCGGAAGATCATCGGATGACCAGTCGCCGGCCTGACCTTTCTGCCGAGTGTGCGATTTAGGAGACGTGAATGAAGTCCGCGCGAGTATGGTGGTGGGCCCGATGCCTCGCGCTGGCCGTCACGGTGACGGCGCTGCCCGGCACCACAAGGGGTGCGGCACCTTCGCCGCCGCCGAATGCCGAGCCGGCGCGAGTTCAACCAGCAGGCGACCCGCCTGCGGGGATGGTGCTCATCCCGGGCGGCGAGTTCAGCATGGGCGGCGTGGATCGGCTGGCACGATCCGATGAGTCGCCGGTACACCGCGTCCGGGTCGAAGCCTTCTGGATGGATCAGACGGAGGTGACCAACGCCCAGTTTCGCGCCTTCGTGGAGGCGACGGGGTACAAGACGGTCGCCGAGAGGCCCGTTGACTGGGAAGTGCTGAAGACGCAAGTCCCACCCGGAACGCCTCGGCCCCCCGAAGAGAAGCTGCGTCCCGGGGCCATCGTCTTCACGCCGCCGGCGCGAGGCGTGGACCTGCGCGAGTATTCGCGCTGGTGGACGTGGACGAGCGGCGCGAGCTGGCGACACCCCGAGGGACCGGGCAGCAACATCGAGGGACGCGACAGTCTCCCGGTCGTCCATGTCGCTCTGCCCGACGCGCAGGCATATTGCCGCTGGGCGGGCAAGCGGCTTCCGACGGAGGCCGAGTGGGAGTTCGCCGCGCGCGGCGGATTGGACCGCAAGGTCAACGTCTGGGGCGACGAGCCCGTGACCGGCAAGCGTTGCAATATCTGGCAGGGGAAGTTCCCCGCCGAGAACACGAAGGAGGACGGCTTCGCCGGGCTTGCGCCCGTCAAGAGTTTCCCGCCGAACGGCTACGGCCTCTACGACATGGCGGGGAACGTGTGGGAACTCTGCAGCGACCTCTACCGGGCCGATGAATACGCGCGCCGGACGGCGGCGCTCAAGCCCGGCGCGGTTGTTGTCAATCCGACCGGACCTGCCTCGTCACTGGACCCCCGGAACCCAAGCGAGCCAGAGATGCGTGTGATCCGCGGCGGCTCGTTCCTGTGCAACGACTCGTACTGCGCGAGCTACCGCCCGAGTGCGAGAATGGCCGCGGCGCCCGACTCGGGGATCGGGCACACCGGGTTCCGATGCGTGAAGTCCATCGAGAAGACCGAGGCCATGACCGAGGTCAAACCTGCCGCCAAACCCGCGACTTCGCCAGCCGCTGTGCCGGAGGTCGAGAGCCAGCCCCGTTGATCGCGCGTCGGCCTTATTCAAACCGAGATCACGGCACCACTTGAAACTTCGACATTGCCGCGGGCTCGTTTCGGCGCAGATACGACTCAAGGTCGCGGGCGTCGGCGCTGTCGATCACGCCGTCGTTGTTCCAGTCGCGAGGCGTGAGCAACTGCAAGTAGAGGTCGTCGATGGTCACGCTCGGCACGGACCCCGCGGCGTCCGCAAACAGCGGAACATCCACGAGCGCCAGGTAGTCCGTAGCAGCGAT